>JBATLS010000248.1:0-2462 GCA_049289435.1 Saprospiraceae bacterium
TGCCTACGGAGTCGGGCAGGCCCGCCTGCCTACGGAGTCGGGCAGGGATTGGGTAAAAAACGGTTGATTATCATTTGATTTGTATTTTCGGAGTAGACTCAATATTCAAGTTTGAGCGAAAGCGAGCAAATTTAATTTTAGACAAGATGACTGAGTGTTCTCGTCAAATGAGGAGAATCGAGTAAAAGGTTTTACTCGATAACGAAGGAACTGCGAAAACCGCCCATCCAATCAAATGCTTGATTGGTTTCTTCATTATATCGTGATTTCGTATCACGATTTTGCTTCGCATCATTCTGTCTGGCTCGCTCCGAATACCAATAATAGCCTGCCCGTCTACCAAATGTAGATGTCAGGCGGGCCAGAAGGTACGACGATAAATATAACGCAGTAGTAAATAAATTTGCCGCTTGCAGGCAAGTGATGAAATTTTAAACATACGCTAAATTAAAATGGTCTCAATCATGCTCAGGGACAGCCAGGTGAAAATAGTCACCTTTGCTCTGATCAAGCACTTTAGATAACTTAGCAAAATTTGCATCAGTCGGGTCTAGGTTGATGTATTTGTCTATGATATTGCGATGGCGATAGACGATGATGGTATTTTTGACTTTCGGGTTTATCTCGTTAAGATACATCTCACTGTCTATATCATTGATACTTGGCACTACGGTCAATGCGGTGCGGATGATATACAATTCTTTGCCCAATTGCGTAAGTTTATTTTTAATAGTCGACAAGTCTTTTCCTTTTTCCCCCGAACATACCAGATAGGCTTTGAGATATGTTTTACGGGATTTGGATTCTTGTTCCATGTATCGCAACCAACTCTTTATTTCACCCCAATCCGGATTTGCACCTGCAAAATAGATGATCCCATGATATCTCCCATATTTGCACACAGGACATGTGCGGCTACCTTTATCAGGTCCATAAACATGGTATGGCATAAAAGATGGTTGGTCTTCTCCTATCGATAAGCCGGATGCTAAACTCATACTTTTTTCTACCGGATAATCAGGTATATTCAGCCCAAGGACGATATTGTGTTCGGCGATTTGTGTATCATCTGAGAGCAAGATCCTTAGCACTCCACTTCCGCCCCGATTTTCTAATTTTTTTCTAACATCACCTGTAAGTAATTGGTCATCATCAAACACCAGATCATCTATGTAGTATTCGTTGATTTCATTGGGCTCTTTGACGGTGATATGAATATGTGCAGGTGTGTCCCGACTCGGATAGACTCCTGGCCTGAGAGTATGAATGGAATAACTTCCTGTCGAGTCCGTTTTTACCCATCCCCTGATATATCCATGCGTTTGTCCGAGATGATTGGGTGGCATACTCCTTTCTATTTCTGGCTTATGTTTATATTTACCTTCTCCATTGGTATGATAATAATATAAGACCACGTTGGCCGCTGGAGTCCGTCCGTCTATTTTATAGACCTTTCCAGTGATGATCAGTTTTTGACCATGTTCGTCCCATGCACCACTTATATCCACTGAAGGAATATTTTTCTGCATCTTATCGTAGATAAATTCACTGTTTTCAAAACTTCCACCAACTCGTTTTATAAGTGTTGCGTCCTTTGCGGGCAAGGATGTGTGATCTTTCGATTGGCTTTGACAGGAGAATGCAATTAGCAACATCCACCCAAAAAAACTTTTTATATATACCATCATTTATATTTTTCAACAAATATGGAGACCATCGGGCAATAAAAGCAAGTAAAATATTGTAACCCGTGTTTAAATCACCGCAAGATGATGACCTGACTTGATCATCGCTTTAAATTCTGCAGCATAATTTCTACTCAACCTGAGTATAGTCTGACCTTTCAGATCAATATCATAATCTCCATTTTTACGGGAAATGTAAGCAGAAACATAATTCAGATTGACGATGGTGGATTTGTGGATTCTTACGAATTGAAGTGGGTCGAGAAGTTCAGCTATATTTTTGAGACTCTCGCGATGGAGGTATTTTTGACTTTCCAGATGGATATTGATATACGGGGTATTAGCCGAGATGTAAGCGATTTGATCGGTTGAGATACACAAATTTGTCAATTTATGGGTGACAACAAGCTCCGTGATATAGACTTGGGTGTCTTGGTTGGGCCCAATATCTTTTTTAGTCGCCTTTTGATCGGTGTTGAACTCAATGTATTTCAAAACGATCATGGGCACAGCATACACTACCAGCAATGTCAATGAAAACTCTTCAATAGCATAGTATAAGGTTTGCAGATAGGCGTACGTATGATCGTAGAACAAACCTGACAATACCCACACCAAAGCAGGGAATAAAAGGATATGAAATATCGAAAACAAAAGTACAGAAACTGATGTCCAACTTTTGAATCTATTTGTGCGAACAACCATCACATGTACATAAATCAAAGGTATAAACATCCACCAGAATGTGCTGAAAAGAAGTGATTCTGACAGGTAAAA
>JBATLS010000249.1:0-2987 GCA_049289435.1 Saprospiraceae bacterium
TTCGAAGGCCCGTTTGACCTTTTGCTATTTTTTATAGAACGGGACGAATTGGATATCAATGACATACCCATTGCCAAAATCACTAAAGACTTTCTGGACTATATTAAAGAGTTGGAAGCTGTCGATATCGATGTAGCCAGTGAGTTTATATTGGTAGCGGCGACGCTGATGCGGATAAAAGCAAAGATGTTGATCCCACGCAAAGAACTGGATGAATCCGGCAATGAAATAGATCCTCGTACAGAACTGGCTCAAAAACTCATAGAATACATGAGGTACAAATCCATACTTGATGAAATGGGCACACTTGAAGAAAATAGATTCTTCAGACATACTCGCGGCAATGTATCGACAGAACTCAAGTCCATTGCTGAAAAAGCATTGGTGGACGTAGAGCTGGAATCTCTCAGCCTGTTTAAATTATTACAAACTTTCGAATCTTTGATAAAGCGGTACGAAGATGAAAAAAATAAACCCAAGCACCAGATTGTCAAATTTGACTACACAATAGAGGATCAACAAGGATATATACTGCGCCAAATTCCAAAAGGAAAAAAGATCGGGTTTAATCACCTATTTTTAGCATTGGAAAACCGGCTACATGCCATCGTCACATTTATAGCCCTGCTCGAGTTGCTCAATCTACAGACTGTAGAAATCATTCAAGGTGAAGGCGCCAATAATTTTTGGATCAGTCAGATTTGATGATTTAGTTTTTAATTATTTTTTTAGAAATAATATTCCCGTCCGTATTTAAGCTAAGAGTATAAACACCTCTGGGCAAAGGACTTATGTCCAGCGTTAATTCCGTATCTTCCACCGATTTATGCATCATACTACGTCCATTCATATCAAATATATGGAAAGCTTGAATTTCTGTCTGCGAAAGAATGTTGACCATATCCGTGGTTGGATTTGGGAAAATGTTTATCGCTATGGATCCATGATTGGTGTCGTCGCCTAAATAATACCCTACAGACTCCACCTTATTGGAGTAGGCAACATCTCTGGCACCCGGCAAAAGCCCGGTAATCCGAACAGCATCAATAAACACTTGATCAGCATTAGTACTCGCATCACATTGGAATCTGAATTTTGCATTTTGCACAAATGCATACTGAGATCTATCGACAATAAAGGTTGCTTCATAAAAATGATTGTTGAAAAAATCAGTTTCACTTACATAGGCTTTTAAGGTGCGCCACTGTATGCCGTCATGATACATCAGCCAGAAATCTTCATCTTTTTCCATACTATTGGGATAAAAAGCAAATTCGATTTTTATTTTGTCAAATGGTCTTAAGTCCATTGCAGGAGAATTCATGGCCGATCCATCTCCACTATCGTCTCTGATCATGATGGAGTAATTTCCTTCCCAAGAGTAATTTCCTAAGTATCTTTCAGTATCCAGTGTGCCTCCATCCCAGCCATCCCAGCCGGTCTCAAAGTATGCTGCATGTAATTGTCCATTATTTGTAGTCGAGCCACTTCCGATGACAGTACATGGTGTACAAGCCGTACCACCACAGTCGATGCCTGTTTCTGACCCATTTTTGATACCATCATTGCATGTAGCGCATGGCGCACAAGTGGTGCCACCACAGTCGATGCCTGTCTCTGACCCGTTTTTGATACCGTCTGTACAAGTACTCACATTGGAAGCGATGCAGAAGGAATGCAATGCTGATTTTCCAAAACTGCCTCCTTCTCCAATTATTTTACTGCCCAAATTTACTTTATAATATCCCGAGCCATATTTGCAGCAAATACCATCATTGTATGCATCATAAATGTAAAACTGATAACATCCCCCCGTGAGACAGGTTTCTATATTTATGATGCTGTTTTTTTGATTACTCAGGTAGTTTCCACCATTCCATACAGTATTCCCCTTATCATCTTTTACTTCCCAGGTAGTTTCCTGAGGGTAATTATCCAATTTTATTTCGAGTTTAATTTTGCTACATTCAGTGACGGCATTGGAAGGAATAGAGCACCCAATTGATCTTGTGATAGAAAATCTGGCACCTTCTTGACTAAAGAGTGATAGCATACGATCTCTTTGTCCTTGGGTAAATAAATTCATACAGTTATCATCAGAATAGTCCATATAATTTTGTACCATATCGACGCTACCACATGACCATCGCCCTCTATTGCAACCAAAATTAGGGCTATCAGACATAGGGGTATCTGCGATATAATCATCAATAATACAATCGCCATTACCCCAGATATGTCTGAGGTTGAGCCAGTGTCCTACCTCATGTGTGGTAGTACGACCCAGATGAAACCTTGGAGTAACATTTGGCCCAGTACCAAATACTTTGTAGTCTATCACTACCCCATCTGTCTCCTTGGCTCCCCCAGGAAACTGGCTATACCCAAGGACGGTACCACTTATGTCTCCTACCCAAATATTGAGATAGCTGTCTGCAGGCCAGGCATCTTTGCCTCCACGAGCCGTATATTTTATATCATTGCCCGATGAACTAAACGAAGACGACTTTGTCAGGATTCTGGATATGCCATTGGAAGGAGTTCCTTGAGCGTCCACAGAAGCCAGACAAAATTCAATACGTGTATCAGCTGCCTGAGACCACGCATTGTCAGCATCTTTGTTAAATCTTCGGAAATCCTGATTGAGTATATCTATCTGCGATCGTACTTGCTCATCAGATAGATTCTCTTCAGCATTTTTATATACAATGTGGACTACCACCGGTATGGTCACTGTAGCATTGGATCTACTTTGGACACCAGTTAGATAGTCTCTGGTATGTGTTTCGATGTTTTGCAGAATTTGCATTCTGCGTGGGTTAGATTTTATCTCTTCCTGAAGATATTGGTCTGTATAACAATCTCGTTTTTGACCTGAAAGAAATGAAATGAAAGAGGAAATAATGATTAAAATAACCAAAAATATGCGCACCATAATTTTTGAATTTGTAATGAATAAAATGATCTATGTCTTATTGATTTTTCAA
>JBATLS010000250.1:0-4491 GCA_049289435.1 Saprospiraceae bacterium
TTCTGTGATGGTAGGCTTGTAAGAAGCCATTTCTACACATGACAATGTGACATTGACTGGGGAACATACGATCACAGGTTTTATCTTATCCTCTATGATAAGTCTTGACCAGCAAGAGTTGGTGCCATTGGTGACTTTTCCATACAGGACTTTGCCTGCGTGGCTACAATTAACAGTATCAACAAAAGGAGTGATTGGTGAGCCAATTTGCGTCAACATCACTGTTACAGATAAAGCTCCTGGAGTACAAGTACTTCCATCTGCCAACAACATGGAAGGTGTTACACCTGCTTTGCCATTTGCATCTAAAGAAATTTGTACACTCTCCTTACATGCGCACGATTGTGCATATGAAGTGTAAGTGCTAAATAAGCCAATCAGTACGACTGTAAGGAGTCTTACTAAAGAGCTGGTTCGCGTAAAATTTGTTTCCATCATGAGATCCAATTTTGAGTTTAAAAAAATAATTAATAAATGTTTACTGCCCAACACGATCATTCAAGATGGTGGGTTTATGAAATGAATAAAATATGCTTTGTTCTGATGATTAAAGTGCTGTCCAATGATGAATCCTATACATCTTCAAACAATTAAATCACTGGCTCCAAAATGAGCTAAAAATTACTGAAATGGGGTAAAATAATCTCAATACTATAATACACTATATACCTATCAAAGGCACATGATGAACTATTAATACCACAAATGTAAATTATTTTTAATATGTAATATAATGATTTAGTTAGTTTTTTTTATAATTTTTTTTTAATATATGTATTACGTTCGTAATCTTACTGATTATAAATAGACAATATGGCACTATTAAACACAGCGACTTATATATTTGATAAATATATAATGTATTAAGGAGCGGTTTTTATATTTCACTTATGATATTGGTCTGCACTAGTGCAATATCTGACTGATGTGACCCCCATCGAGACCAAATATGGTCAAAATACAACCCTAATGATAAAAGTTTATTTTTTCTTACTCAGCTATTCGATTTTGAGTGCTGATAGTTGTTTATTTTCTCTAATGAGCAATTTTGCCTTCTGTACAAACATATCTTGGTCTATATCGTAGTCTGCTCCACCTGCATTGCCTATGATATACTTTCTTATTTTGGATTTTAAATCACTGTCAAAGCCTTCTAATGTAGAAGCGGAGACATCTGAAAGGAATTCAGATTGTGATTTGAGGTACGTTTCCAATTTTTCCCATATGTCATCAGGTAATCTCCATTGAGCAAACTGCTTTTGATCAGTAGGGATATTGTTTCTATTGGCCGAAGCATATTTATAGGCAAACTCCGGCAGTAAGGCTTTGATCTCAAAGGTACGCTCATCTTTATATATAGTATCTAAGGGAATAAATATGTCTGGAGATATCCCACCTGAGCCAGATATCTCCCGTTGATACACTTTGGTGAAGTATTTACCCCCATTTTTGACGAGCGTGCTGTCTTGGTAAAACAAATCGCCGTGCTCGTATCTTTCGGTAAAGTCATCATCATACTTGGAGCGATCCTTATAGTTGCGCTGGATAGATCGGCCTGATGGTGTAAAATATTTGGCGGTGGTCAATCTGATGGCTCCACCATTGTTTAATGCATACTGTTCCTGTACCAGTCCTTTGCCATAGGTACGCCTGCCTACTATGACACCCCGATCCCAATCCTGAATGGCTCCTGCTACTATCTCACTTGCGGAAGCAGAGTTTTCATCTACTAGTACAACAACCTGATCGATGTCAAAAAACCTTTTTCCAGTACTTTTGTATTCGTTTCTTTTGCTATTTCTACCTTGTGTATATAATAACAATTTATCTTTCTCTTCAAATAGTTGGCAAAGGATATTGGTAGCTTCGGGCAAGTAGCCTCCGGGGTTATCCCTTAGATCTAAGATCAGATGTCTGGCTTTATCAGAGCCAAAGATTTTTTCTACCTCTTCCATAAATTCTTTGTAAGTATGGTTTCCGAATCTGTCTATTTTTATTAGCCCTGTATTGATATCATTCAGATAGTGTGCAGTTACGGATCTTACAGTAATTTCTGACACTTTGATTTTGGTGGTAAAGATCTTATTATCTCTCCATATTTCTAGCAGGACTTCGCTGCCTTCTGACTTGCGCAGTAGAGTACGGATGACATCATATGCCAGGGATTTTCCAGCTATTTGTCGCCCATCAATGGATATTATTTTATCAAATACTTTTAGCCCAGCTGCTTTTGCTGGACTATTGTCCAATATACCGCTGATATTGACAGTGTCGTCGATCAAAAAATTTTCTATGCCTATACCGCTGTAAAATCCATTCATATGATCATTGGCTTCGCCTACATCGGATGGAGATAAATATACAGAGTGTGGATCAAGTTTTGAAAAAATGGCTTCCAGAGCTTCATCTATTAATTCTTCTCTCTGTATAGTATCTACATATTTATGCTCTATAAATCTGAGTAGCTCCTCGATACTGCCGGTCATCCTCATACTGTCCAAAGGGTATTCGTCCGTCGATAGAAGGTTTGTTTGTGGTTTATCATTCATTTTGAAACCTATCATCATACCTACCGAAACACATGCTGCCAATAGCAAAGGTTGAATGATATTATACTTCTCCTGTTGTTGCTTTTCCAAAGAATTGCATTTAAAATTAATAATTGATATTATAAAAAACAATAATGTATCTAATTCCTTGCCAAATTATATAAATTACCAAAATTGACCACTATTTTTCAGAATAATGAACGTTACAAACATAAAAACCTAAAGTTTTAATAAATCTTTATCCGATTACCGTAGATAAGATGTTACATTGCAACCTGAATAAATCATTGTAAAAATAGAAATATTTAATGGCTAAACAATCCAATTCAGAAATTGATGTCCTGGATTCAAAAATACTGTCTATCCTCGCTAAGGATGCAAAATTGTCGTATGCTGAAATCGGCAAAAAGCTATTTGTATCCCCAGGCACCGTGCACTTGCGCGTAAAAAAACTCACCGATGCCAATCTCATAAAAGCAGTGCGGGCAGATTTGAATTATGCGGCACTTGGATTTGACATCACTGCTTTTTTAGGCATCTATCTCGAAAAATCCCACATGTACGATGGAGTCAAAGCAGAACTCAAAAAGATACCTGAAGTCGTAGATGCTCACTATACTACTGGCAATTACTCCATTTTTGCAAAAGTCATATGCCGGGATACCGAGCATCTAAGGGAGGTGCTGTCTAAAAAATTGCAAGCCATCAAAGGAATCCAACGCACCGAGACATTCATATCATTGGAAGAGACACTGAGCAGACCTTTATATCTGGCAGATGTCGATTAAAACCTAAATAATAATACCTGTCATCAAAGCTATTGCTTCTTTTGGACTTGTTTTGAATAACTATCTTTGAGACCTACCGTCTGGTTAAATATTAGCAACTCAGGAGTCGAATCTTTGTCCACTGTATAATATCCTTGTCTCAAAAACTGAAATTGTTGTCCAGAGTGGCTATCTCTGAGACTGGGCTCCATGATGGCAGTATCTATGATTGTCAACGACTCCTTGTTATAATACTCCAAAAAATCTATGTCATCATTTTCGGTAGGATTCGGCACTGTAAATAGTCTATCATATTGTCTCACCCGACACGAAATACCTTCCTTGGCGTTTACCCAATGCAGCGTACCTTTGGGTTTGATGCCAGACACATCTTCGCCCGATTTGCTATTGGGATAATAAGTTGCATAAATTTCTACTAACTCTCCGCTGTCATCTTTGTGTACTCCTGAGCAGTGCAAAATAAATGCATTCTTTAGCCTGACATCAGCTCCGGGAGTCATTCGAAAATATTTAGGAGGTGCTACTTCCATAAAGTCTTCTTTTTCGATGTAAATTTCCCTGCCAAAATTTAACGCTCTTTGTCCGGCATTAGGATCTTCAGGGTTATTGTCAGTCCATAATACTTCAGTCCTTGCTTCGTCAAAATTGGTGATGATCACTTTGATCGGGTCAAGCACTACCATTGCTCTGGTAGCGCTCTTGTTGAGTTCATCTCTGACACAAGACTCAAGCAAGTTGATTTCTATGGTATTTTCCCGCTTGGCGACACCTACTTTGTCGCAAAAAGTCCGGATAGCCATGGGAGGATACCCTCTGCGTTTCATGCCTGACAACGTAGGCATGCGAGGATCGTCCCAGCCTGTCACGTAATTTTCATTGACCAATTTCATCAATTTACGCTTGGAGGTGATCATATACTCTACATTCATCCGGGCAAATTCGGTCTGCTTGGATGGGAAAATATCGAGCTTTTCGATAAACCAATCATAGAGCGGTCTGTGGTGAATAAACTCCAGGGAGCACAGCGAATGCGTAACACCCTCAATAGCATCCGATTGTCCATGGGCAAAATCATACATCGGATAGATACACCATTGATCTCCAGTCCTGTGGTGATGTTCTTTTTTGATACGATATATCACCGGGTCCCGCAT
>JBATLS010000251.1:0-7226 GCA_049289435.1 Saprospiraceae bacterium
TTGATTACTTAGGTTTAGGTTGATTTTATTGCCATTGGGGATTTGCCCTGGTATAAATTCTTCCTGATCATTTCCTATTTTATAGATATAATCGCCAGTTTTTCTTTTGTTGGCGGTCTCTAGGATGACATTGCTTGATACAGTGTATGCCAGAGGTTGGTATTTCGTATTTGCGATGGCCATTTTATATACCATCGGCACAAATATCTCCGCATTATACACCAAGTCACTAGATTCATTGTCCAAAGGCGATGTACATATAAATAACTGACCATCTCCTACCTTATATTTTGACAAGAATGAGTCTCCATCTCTAAACAACAGTAAGTTTTCGACTGGAGTTGTGTTGTTTCTATTAATATTGAATGAAAATGAAGCGACAGGCAATTTAAGATTGGATGTAGATTTAATGAATACATTGGAAAATACAAATTCCTCCGTATTGATGGAAGATACTTCTCTTTTAGTCCTGTTGCCATTGCTAAATCCTTGCGCACCAGACAAGGTAAAAAAACTGTTGTAAGTGGGGATGGTGGCATTTTTGCCCGGGAAAACCAAAACTTTACCTCCTCCGCGTAGGTAGCTTACCAATTCATTGGCCAATCCTGAACTAATACTATTTAAATCATTCAGGATGATCAGATTGAAATCTCCAAATTGCTGGTATTGAAGTTGATTGACATTTTGATTGAACAAACTAAAATATTTTACCCCCTTAAATAAGGCATCCATATATTTATTTGCGCCCGACTCATTAATAAATAGTGCTTGTATGGTATCGGGTACCTCAAAGGCAAGAAAATATTGGTCGTCAAACTGAATCGGGTAATCATTGACTGCGACTATTGCCTCATGCCAGCCAGGCTTATCTACATTGATGGAGATAGTGTCAGTCATCGACCCATTTGCAGGTATATCCAGTATTGCGACTGGTTTGTCTTGCCCATCTTTCTTAAATGAAATCTTCACTTGCTCAGCATCTTCCTGACTATTGTTTTTGACACGTATGACCAGTTTGTTATTTTGATTGATCACAGGTATAGGGCCATCAAACCACGCACTGTCCACTGATATGTTTTTGAGCTGAGCAGATTGGATAGGCAATAAATTAACTTCTATGGTGGTGTCCTGATAGTTTTCTAAATTTGTGATGCTTTGCTGAAAATCGGATACTATGTAGCTTATTTTATTGTCTGCAACAGAACCAAACAATTGTTTTTGCCTTGCTAACACTTGACCCAAAGTCTGCACTACTGGCGTCACTTTGATTTCGGAGATATAGCTCAGTGCATCCTCTTTGGTGACAAATCGCTGATGTCTTCCTTCAAAATCGTGCGTCAGGATCTGAAACTTATCTTCGTCACCATAAGAATGTACAATAGAAGTTGCCCTATCCTTGGCAAAGTCCAGTAATGGAATATCCTGCCTTGCCGCAGTCATAGAAAACGAATTGTCAATAAAAACCGAAACATGATTTGCGCCTGTTTTGATGGCGTCTCCTATAGGTACAAATGGCTGTGCAAAAGCAAATACCAACGCCGCCAGTGCCAGACATCTTGCTAAAAGGACAAGCAAATTTTTGAGTTTATTTCTATTGGAAGTTTCCTCTTTGATCTCTTTGAGGTACTTTACGTTAGTGAAATATACCTTCTTAAATCTCTTGAAATAAAACAAATGTATGATGATAGGTATGGATAAAGCCAATAATGCCCATAGAAACGAAGGATATAAAAACTGCATAGGTTATGCTAATTGTGCGTGCAAAAATATAATTATCTAATCGTAAAACGGTCTGAATACATTAAAATTTTACAATTATGAAAAAATATATATAAGAAAGGACGACTTGCTTTCCTTACAATATTTCAATTCAGTATTAAAACCAGTAGGAGTGTAACACCAGAATGAAATAAATGATGTATCAGAATGATAAATAAAAATCTTTGGTGAGCTTAATAAATGAGCTGCTATAATCATAGCCTTCTCCATGATTCATCATGATCAGGGTATCATTTTTTACTTTTTTGACTGGACTTTGCCCCAATCTGATCAGCAACCTTTCGACTGGTCTCCTGTCTTTGGATCTTATTTCGGTGATATGTGCACATTTGAAGTCATATTTTTCTCCCATCTCCAGAAATCTCAGGCCTTCGATATATGGCAAGATAAGGTCGAAATGTCCATCTGGGCTCAATAATGTACGCACAGAATTGAGCAGATCGATGTGAGACAACTTTTGGGTATGCCTTACGTTGGCCTTGTTTTCATTGGTAGAAAAAGTACCTCCCGAAAAAAATGGAGGATTGCTGACTATCAAGTCAAACTTGGATGTATCATCCCTTGCAAAATCTTGTATAGAAGTGTGAATGCAGTTTAGCCTGCCTCCAAAACGTGAGTTTGACATATTTAAAGCAGCTTCCTCGGCAGATGGTAAATCTATCTCGATCCCTGTCACCGTTGCTCCTATCGTACGCTGTGCCAACATCAATGCTATCAGGCCTGTACCTGTACCTATATCAAGAATATTTTTTTTGCCCTCAATCTGTGACCAGGCACCCAATAATATGCCATCGGTATTTACCTTCATGATATTGACCAACTGAATGATGTCAAATTGCTTGAATCTAAATACAGTCTTTTTATCCAACATCTTTTTACACAAATATATAAAACCTAAAATTCTATTTTGAAATCCTAAAGCGGCACAGCATTAGAGTATGTCTAAATCTTTATGATTTTCTGACTATGAATTTTATTGTCACCTATGATCTCAAAAATATAGATTCCATCTGGAAGTATAGAGGACTGAATTTCATTGATGCCTATGTTCAGATATTGACGCAACATAGTCTTACCACTTGCATCTTTAATAACAGCCTCTCCATCATAAGGAGAAATCACAGTCAATATGTCTCTGACTGGGTTCGGATATATTTTCCACAGATTGCCATCAATGTCTTTGGTGTCAGTAAGTACAAAGTCAATGCAATCACTGATATAAGTACAACCTTTGAAAGTGATACTTAAAGCATATTTACCAGATTTGAATAATGGAAATTCAGTCTTGTCGGCGCCCAAAAATGGTATAGTCTCCCCATTTCTACACTCATACCATTGATAAGTGGCACCTTGGATGGATACAGTGCGTAGAGTATCTTTAGTTACATTAATCAATGGAATAAAATTGATCACTTTGATTTCAAATGATATGATACTATCGCAGCCGACCTTGGTTTGTAGTTGCTCTATGTATTTACCAGGATTAAAGTACGTACTATTGCCTACTTTCACACTCTGACCTTTACAAATTTCAAATATTACATCTCTGTTGTACACTGGATTTACATTGACAGAAACATTAATTATACTGTCACAGCCGTCAGATTTCTTTAAGGTATCAGGGAAAAACCCAGCCTGACTATATGTTTTATTATTGAAGAAAATACTGGTCCCACTGCAAATCTGAAGATTGAAATTTCGAGATACGTGATTGAAGCTAATGTTTGACACAATAATACTGTCACAACCTGCTGAAGTTTTTAATGTGTCTCTATATATCCCTGCGGAAATGTACTTTTTGATACCCACCCTGACCGTATCCTTTGGGCAGATACGATAAGTGATGTTTGAAAACTTGATAGGATTACTGGTGAGATTTAAGTTTACAATACTATCACAGCCCAAAATATTTTTCAGCGGAATGGTATATATGCCACTTTGCTTATACACTGAAGTACCGACCAATACAGAATCACCCGCACAAATATTTCTAACCAAGAAGTGAGATTTGATATCCACTATCAGATTGGTATTAACTATACTATCACATCCATTGGCCGAAGGGACGGTATCCCTATACTGACCTGAGGCCCTATAAATATGAGTACCCACCCTGACCGAGTCACCCTCGCATATTCTCTTGAAAAAGGTTACTGGCTCTGGCTTTGGCCGTATGGTGATGGCTGAAAATATGGTACTATCACAACCAAACTTGTTTTTGAGTACATCCAGGTAGTTGCCCGCTGTCTTATACACCGAATTTCCGATCCGAATGCTGTCACCTTTGCATAACGATATTGTCCTGTTTGATTGAGATATTGGAAGGACATTTAAGATAGTCGTCAATGTACTGTCACACCCATTGGATGACTGCAAAGTATCTAAATATACTCCTGCTGCACGATAATGTTTCGTACCTACACTTATACTGTCTCCAAAACAGATTTCTCTGATATTTGTAAATTTTGTCTCGTTTACTTTTATAGTTGCAACGATGATGTTGTTACACCCATTGGCAGCGACTACTTTCTGAACAAACGTACCTGCAGTTTTATATACAAGATCACCAACTTTCAGGCTGTCTCCCCTGCATATAGTGGTATCAACATTGGTCAAAGATACGGGCAAAACGGTGACATTCGTAATGATTGTACTGTCGCAGCCATTATGAGTTGTAAATACATTTGTAAAAGTGCCTGCATTTGTATATAAATTATTACCGACTTTGACCGTATCTCCTTCACATATGGTGTTGCTCTTTATATTGAAATATTTAGGAAAAGTAGTCACTTCAGAGACTAAAATACTATCACACCCTGATATAGAGACCAAAGAATCTATATATACTCCTGGTTCAGTATATTTTTTATTGCCAATATGAAGGGTATCACCAGTACAGAGTTTATGTGCTACATACCTCAAGCTATCTTTAAAGACTTTGATATCAATTTTCTGACATGGGTCGTTTACTACACAATTTCCCCAACCTTTGATATAGAAAGTAGTGTTTTCTAAAACTGGAATATTTAAAAAATTACCACTTGCAAAGGTAATACTCTCACAATCGTTTCGCTGAAATGACCACTGTACAGCATCATTCAGAAAACCTTCATCAATGCGAATAAATACGCTTTCACCGCTACACAATTCTGTCTTTACAGCACTTATTTTTTTTAAATATGGATTGACGCATACGCTCAGATTCCATAGAAATGCATCCAATGCCCCGACAGAAATGGTATTTAGGGTAGATGATGTCGGATCAAAATCTACCACAGCTCCAAAACCACCTGAAGTTACCACTTCCCCATTCGAAAGCCGTACGATGTCATTGATTTGGTCATTTGCCAGACCTCCAAGTGTAAAATGCTGGTTGTAAGTACCATCCTGATTATAAATGGCTATAAAACAATCAGTACCACCATTGGATAAGCTGCTGTTATTTAGTTGAAAGTCGGGATTGAAATCTACAATATCTCTATAAATTCCCGCAAGGTAAATAATTCCATTGGGATTGGTGATTACTTTATTGCCCTGATCATTTTCAGTACTTCCATAACTATTGCCCCAAATGGTATTACCTGTAGCATCCAGCTTTAGCAAAAAGATGTCTGTACCTCCATTTGAAATAAGGTTGGATCCAGTTATTCCAAAGTTAACAGTGCTTGAAAATCTTCCCGTCAGGAGGATATTATTGGTGGCGTCCACATAGATGGATTGACCATAGTCTGTACCCGTCCCTCCATAGGTCTTGTGCCAAATATAATTTCCTATGACTGTCAATTTCAACAAAAATATGTCAGTCAATCCATTGGAGGTTGCTTCCTTAACTCCATCACTTGGATCAAAATCAATCGTTTGTCTGAAATCGCCCGTCAGAAATATATTGCCCTGTCCATCCCTTACATGCTGGGATGTGAAATCTTCGTCAACCCCTCCAATTTGCCTGAATAAGGTGGGCTTACCAGTAATATCATCGAGTTTCAATAAAAATATATCATGACCACCAGAGCTCAATAGACTCAGTCCTTCACCAAATTTTACCACACCTTCAAAATTTCCTGATATCAACACTTCTCCAGAAGCTCCAGCAGTGATTGTCTTTGCGTTTACTGAGATGCTTGAGACTATTTTACTCACCCACAAGAATGTGCCATCTACATCCAATTTTATCACAAATGAGCTATGAAGACTTGAACCAGTGGTAGCAATCAATTGGTTACCATAGTACAGAGAATCAGAAAACGTCCCGGTGACATATACATTTTGCTGTAAATCTACCGCTACTGATTGGGCAAGTGTTTGACCAGGGCTGCCTATGTGCTTTACCCACTGAGACACTCCTATAGATGATCGTTTTACTACAAGGAAATCTTCTTGGCCGCGTGATGCGAATGACGAAGTGGTGGTTAAAATAGCATTGGATGAAAAATTAACAATTTCTACCAAATTTTGGCCTGCATCTACTGCAATGCCATTGCTATAGTCGTTGCCAATACCACCTATTTTATGTATCCATTTGTATCCTTGCCCTTGTAAAGACAATATGGCGAAAAGTAGTAATACTGTTAATGAACTCCTACCCATGTTGAAAACTTTATGAAGTGAATATTCAACGTATATATAACACAAACTATGCCGAAAATAGTAAGACCATGCCACTGCACTTCAAACTAATACATATATTTTTAGATGTTCTATCTCCAATATTTTAAAAAATTCAATTCAATGGTTAAATACCTACCGCAAAATCACCCAATTATTAAAGTCATCGGCAGCACTCAATGACCATAGCACTCGCTCCACCTCCCCCATTGCATATAGCAGCTAAACCGTATTTACCTTTTTGCTGGACCAACACTTGTGTCAATGTGGTCACGATCCTAGCACCCGAGCAACCCAACGGATGACCAAGCGATACTGCTCCGCCCAGGATATTGACTTTGCTTTGATCAAGGTTGAAATGCTTGATGAATGCTAAGGCCACCACTGAAAAGGCTTCATTTACTTCGATATAGTCTATATCGGACATCTTTAGATTTGCTCTGGACAGCACTTTTTCAGTTGCCAATACTGGTGCTGTCGTGAACCATTCAGGTGCCTGAGCAGCATCTGCGTATGCCACAATACGTGCTAATGGCTTAAGCTGATATTTATTAATGGTGTCCTGGTCTGCAAGAATCATCGCAGCTGCGCCGTCATTGATGGTAGATGCATTGGCAGCAGTGACTGTACCATCCTTTGTAAATACAGGTCTGAGCGATGGTATTTTTTCAAATTTTACATTTTTATATTCTTCATCAGTATTAACAATAGTAACATTTCCTCTTCGATCCTTTACTTCTACTGCCACCACCTCATCTGCAAAACTGTCTTTTTCCCAAGATGCAGCAGACCTTTGATAGGATTGTATAGCGTAGGCATCTTGCTCTTCCCTGCTGATATTG
>JBATLS010000252.1:0-2368 GCA_049289435.1 Saprospiraceae bacterium
TTTGGTTCAATAATATGTACCCTTTTGCTTCATCCAACTTTTCGATTTCTATATAATTGGTTATCCCTCTCATAAAAGCATCCTCTCTCCAATATAGCTGAATCTGATCACTGTAATCCTGAAAATAGACCTCGCAATCAAAATCTGTACAATGCTGAGTCTTCAAGATAATGAGCTGACCATTTGTTTTTGAAGATTGTACATCGGGTGAATGGATCAAAGCGGCTATCAGAGAGTCTTTTAAACTCTTTTGATGGGCATCCTGAGCACTACAAACCATACATACATGTGAAAGGACGAATACGAGTACAATAATTTTGGGTTTCATGATTTTATACTTTTATTTTAAAAAACTAAAAAAATGTATCATTATTTTGTTCTTGTAGCACTAGTTGCCCGAAGTCTCCTTGACAAAGTCACTCAAGTCTTTCTTGAATTTTATCAATGATTCCATCTGTGTGTACATCATATGTCCAGCCTCGTAGTATGTCATGGTGATATTTTTTCTGATCTCTGGTCTCAGTCCGAGATGATCGATAGAGTGCTCCACCCCGTAAAAGACGGTAGCCAGATCATATATGCCATTCATGATGAGTATTTTTACGTTGGGATCCTTATTCATCGCTTCCGCCATGTCTATACCTGTATTGATGGCCGCTTGATTGTCACCCCAGCCTGCATTGCCCTTATGACTCCAATCCCACTTGAATCCTTTGGCAGCATAAGCAGATGTGCTATAATTCAATTTTTTGCTGACGCCGAGATCACGATGCAAATAGTCTAAAAAACCCGTCGTATAGGCAGGCGATATGGCGTTGCTTTGAGGATCTGTGGTAGCGAATTGATTGATTAAGTTGTCATTGATACCCAAAAATCTCGAATCCAATCTCCCTACCGTCATCCCTTCATCGCGCATCAATTCATTAAAAAACTCTCCCGCTTTGACCCGTAGATTGGCCCGATGCCAATATTCTTTACTGACGCCGGTATAAGTTTGCAATTTTTCGGACATGGCCATTTTTGCTGCTGGGGTCAGTCGAGTGCCTTTGTACAATGCGGGCATATATTCTTCTTCAGCAAATTTTCTGACATCATCGAGGAAGCTAGGAAGACTGGTATTTTTATTCTTCAGTTTGTTGTGATACCAAGCTGTGGCTGCATAAGTCGGAAAGTGTACTATATAAGGCAAATCATCATTGGGCGGAAACATCAGCGTCCTCAAGTCAAATACTGCCGAAACCATCACCACGCCATTTAAAGCTATCCCTTTGCCCAACAGATAGTTCATGACCCCTGCATTGCGAAAAGTACCATAACTTTCACCCAAGAGATATTTGGGTGATTGCATACGATCGTACTCTTTGAGAAACTGCATGATAAACAAGCTGGTAGCTCGGATATCCTGATCGACTCCCCAGAAGTCTTTGCCTTCAGCCTTGCCCACTGGTATGCTCAATCCTGTGCCAACGGGGTCCATCATCACTACATCAGCGATGTCGAGGATCGAATAGTCGTTATTGACCAATTGGTAAGGGGCGGCTTTGGTATATCCTGGGTCATTGACGACTATCCGCTTGGGGCCCATCACGCCCATATGCAACCAATACGAAGATGATCCCGGTCCACCATTGTACGAAAATATAATGGGTCTTTTGGATGGCCCATCTTCTTTGAAGTAAGCCGTAAAACCATGGAGGGCAATAGGATCATTGTTTTCATCTTTCAAAAGCAATGTCCCAGCACGAGTTTTGACACTGTGGATTACACCATTGACTTTGACTGTTTGTGTGGTTTGTGATACTTCTGGTGCCGGTATGGGTTTTTCTTTAGGCGCTTCTTGTGCAATAATTCCAAAAGAAAATAAACAAAGTAAGCTCCACGTCATGATCCAATGTTTCATACTAATCATATTTATAGGTTGATGATATTTATTTCAATGATAAAAGTAAAAAAATCTCGGAAAATAAGCACTATCATAGAGACGACTTTTTTTTAAGAAGTTGTTATGGTGCTAATTTACGATTTTGGATTGACTAGTTTCACTTTCAGTATGGTGCGATTATGATTTTCCGATTGCCGTGATCCGCTTGCCGCTTTACGATTTTCAATTCCAGTATGGTGCGATTATGATTTTCCGCTTGCCGTGATCCGCTTGCCGCTTTACGATTTTCAATTCCAGTATGGTGCGATAAAAAGATTTTGGATTTTGGATTTTTGATTTTGGATTGACCAGTTTCACTTCCAATGTGGTGCGATAAAAAGGGATATCTGACCGCTTTGGTAAAATAGCAGTAATGGTAAATGGTGTTTCATAATCTAACTGGCAAACCTATTTAGGTCATTTTTAATGCCATTTACTCACCCATGC
>JBATLS010000253.1:0-1554 GCA_049289435.1 Saprospiraceae bacterium
TAGACTACCCTGTACAAAATGACAACTTGGTATGATATTATAGATATTTAGGTACTTACATTAAGGATATCCACGAGTATTCGAATCCAAAGTAGGCTCTGGAAAACTAATATCTATAATCCTAAGGTTGGCTGACTTCCCAATTTTGAACGATCGTTTAGATATAAACTTAGTCAATATCCACCCTACAGTACCTGCGACTGCACCAATCACAAAATCATTCCACGAAAAATTGAATTCAGTAGCCACATGTGCTATCCCTCCAAACAAAAACCAGCCAGCTGCAAAACCTGTAAAAAGCTTGCCCGCAGCACCTGCAGATCCATTGATCACCCTAAAATGAGTGATGTCTTTGAGCGGGACTAAACCATCTTCCATGATCAATAGATGTTGATCCAGTACGATCCGTTCCAATTTTCTAGTTTGCCATTCCTTTGGATATTGAGATGTTTTAAAAATAACCCTATCACCAGGGCCAAATTTTATAGCCTTTACTTCTTTAAATATTTCCAATTGCAGGAGCACTTGGGCATTACTTTTTGTAGCGATACCAAATAAACAGATTGTAAAAAATAGGAATAAAATATTTTTCTGATAGAATATCATAGACATTGATTTTGAATATAAAGGGTCATAGCAGGTAATTTTAGCACTATTTTAAAAAGCAACTACATTGTACTTATGTGTATAAATCTGAAAACTACCATCTTTGTTTCAAAAATATGACATTATTACAGCACAAAAATTGAATTATTTTGAATGTTGTTATTTTGAAAATGTGCTAATGTGCTAATTTGAAAATGTGCTAATGTTTATTGTGTAAAACTTTTAACCTTTAACTTTCTACCTACCACCTAATCCCGATAGCTATCAGGACTAACACCTTATTTTTAATGTTTTAATTTTGAATACTTTTGTTCTTCCCATTCTGTTCCATTAAACCATTTAGCATTCAGCAAAATTCACAAATTGTATTTCATACTTCATACTTCGTATTTCGTAAATCGTAAATCGTATTTCGTACTTCGTAAATCGTACTTCGTAATCCCGATAGCTATCGGGAGTACTTCGTACTTCATTTTTACAACCTCATATTTTCCAGCACCACCGCATAGCCTTGGCCTACCCCCACGCACATCGTGACCAGAGCATATCTTTCCTTTCTGATATTCAGTTCGATGGCTGCCGAGAGCAAAATCCTTGCTCCAGACATTCCCAATGGATGACCGAGAGCTATAGCACCACCATTGGGATTGATCCGGCTGTCATCATCCGCTAGTCCCAAAGCTCTGGTGCAGGACAAGACTTGTACCGCAAATGCTTCATTGATTTCGATCACATTCATTTGTGACAAAGATAGTCCAGCTTTTTGCAACGCCTTTTTGGATGCTTCGATGGGTCCGGTACCCATGATCTTGGGTGCTACCCCAACAGCTGCATTACTTACTATTTTGACCAGTGGTTGGAGATTGTACGTTTTGAGGGCTTTGGCAGATGTCACCAATAGAGCAGCGGCACCATCATTGAGTCCCGAAGCGTTGCCCGCCGTGACCG
>JBATLS010000254.1:0-1560 GCA_049289435.1 Saprospiraceae bacterium
GGTCGATGGCCAATACCGGCTTTTGACCCAATGGTGGTGCCAGGAGAAGCTGTCTCAGATTTTCACCAAAGACCCGTATGGCTTCATCATCCGCTTTTTCCTTAAACTCGTGGATGATCTGTGTCTCGATGCTTGGCATAATGAGTCGCTTATAACTGTCTGCAATAGCATCCTGAATGATTACAGCTTCTGCACCCCCAGATTTGATGTATTTTCTTTCAATCATTTCGAGGGCACGGTGATCATCCACCTGTATGGACCATTTTAACAATCCTTCGGACTCACCCCTCATGATGGCCAAAAACCTGTGCGATGGACATTTCGACAATTTCTCCTGAAACTCGAAGTAATCTTTATACTTTTCAGCGTCATCTTTCTTTTTAGCTACGACTTTGGATGACAGTATGCCGTGTTTCTTTATAGAGTCTCTCAATCGCTCTCTCACAGTCAGATCTTCGCTGATCCACTGTGCGATGATGTCCTGCGCTCCACTGATGGCATCATTTTCGGAAGCAATTAAATCACTGATATATTTACTGGCAATTTGACGGATATTTTGTCCTCGCTGTGACATAATGATTTTGGCAAGTGGCTCCAGCCCTCTCTCCATGGCGATATCTGCTTTGGTTTTTCGCTTTCTTTTATATGGCAGGTATAGGTCTTCTAGTTCGTTGGTATCAAAAGTGGAAAGAATCTTTTGTCTTAATTCCGGAGTCAATTTTCCTTGTTCTTCTATAGCTGCAAGCACGGTTTCCTTTCGTGACTCCAACTCTACCAGTCTTTTGTATTGCTTTTGAATATCACCAATCTGCACTTCATCCAGGCTCCCAGTTTGTTCTTTTCGGTATCTTGCCAAAAATGGGATGGTAGCACCGTCTTCCAGCAATTCGACCGTCTTCCTGACGGATGAATAGGAGATCCCAAGGTGTAGAGATATGTACTCCAGATGTTTATTTTCCAATGGATTGATTTTTAAATTGAAGGGCAAAGTTACTGAAATCAACAAAATTCCAATCCTTGTACAACTTGCATTTTAAAATTATGAGGCAACTCCTTAAAGTGTATTTCTGCCACCGAGTCGCAAGAACACTAAAAGTCACAAAATATATTCAATTTTAAACATTTGACATTCAACCCTTTGTGAACCTTAGAGACTTTGTGGCATTTCTTTATTTTTGTTTTATAGAAATGGAGTCTTTAAAATGAAATCAAATAATTTATTTTCTCGCAATAACCATCCTGTCTTTGTCCTGCATATCTTTAATCGCAAACACGTCTCTAAGCCCAGAGTTCTGCATCATTTCACATACTTCCTCAGCATATTTCTCATTGATCTCGACCAAAATTATGCAATTTTCTTTCTGATGATTCATGGTAAACTTTACGATTGCTTTATAAAACAACAAGGGGTCATCAGCTACAAACAAAGCTATATGTGGCTCATAATCAAGCACATTAGGGTGCATTTTGTGCTTTTCAGCTTGAATGATGTAAGGTGGATTGGATATCACCATATCTACTACTGGAAGTTTTACCCAAGCCTTCTCATCCAAAATATCT
>JBATLS010000255.1:0-1950 GCA_049289435.1 Saprospiraceae bacterium
AGTCATTGAAACCCAGCTTTTCATAAAATTTAATCCCCATAGCTATGGCTATGAAAATGAAATTTTATATCAATCTGAATTCCAAGCACTTACATATCATTTTAACATATGTTTTTAAATGACTTCACAATAATGAGACTCCCAAAAATACTATATTCATTTGCACTTTCTAAAAAAAAAGATTGCAAAGTTGTTTTTTAGGAGTTGGTCATTTTGTGAAAAACATATCAAAATTGAACCAAAATGTAAACTAATTGGTTAACTTTGTACCTTGGATCGTAAAATTGGGATATACGGCAATTATTTTGAAGATTTTTATGTTGAACAACCGCAAAAAGTTAAAGACAAAATTGATTATGTGCTTGAAATTATAAAACATGTGGAGCAAGTACCAATTAAGTTTTTAAAACATATAGAAAGTACGGATGGATTATATGAAATAAGAGTTAAAACGACCTTTAAAAACATCAGGATATTTTGCTTTTTTGACCAAGGGAATCTGATCATTTTAACCAACTGTATCGAAAAGAAAAGCCATAAAACGCCAAAAAAGCCATTAATTTTAGCTATTAAATTAAAACAAGAATATTTTAAAATAAAAAAATAGTCATGATTAAATTAACAAGTTTTGAAGCTCATTTAGACAAGCACAGGGGTAAAGTCGGAAGTGAAGGACGAGCAAAATTTGATGCAGATGCTTTGGCATTCAGAATTGGAGTAATGCTTCAAGAAGCCAGAAAAGAAGCAAAAATTACCCAAGAGGAACTTGCAGATAAAACAGGAACAAAAAAAAGTTATATCTCAAGAATAGAAAGTGGAAAAAGTGATATCCAATTGTCAACTTTTCACAGAATAATAGAAATAGGTTTAGGTAGAACTCTAAACATTGCTATCGGTTAATAGAATACGACCAGTAAAAAGTGCTTTGAAGCAATATGGAATGACACTGAAACTATTGGAAAGTATAGCCAGGTGTAAAATATTCTTGAATTACGCATTATGTTTTGTGTGTATAACATATTGCATAAATTTGGTTATCTGCTATGCTACCCTCATCCCTAAGTCCCGATAGCTTTCGGAAGGCACGCCCATAAAAACTATGATCCCCAATGAAAGGCTTACAATTCTTTTTTGTGTAGATTGTCGTAAAAAATGCAATAAGTAATACATACTTTGGTCATATTCCAATATGTGCCAAAGTAAAAATTTGTATCTTCGCCTATTCAAAAAATAGCTCACATTCATGGCTTATCAGCTTACTTCCCACTATAGTCCCACGGGTGACCAACCCAAAGCCATAGAGCAACTCATCCAGGGTGTCAACAATGGTGATAAATTTCAGGTACTGCTCGGTGTCACCGGATCAGGTAAGACTTTTACCATTGCCAATGTGATATCTTCGGTCAAAAAACCAACTTTGGTATTGACCCATAATAAAACCCTGACAGCGCAGCTATATGCTGAATTGTGCGAGTTTTTTCCTGACAATGCTGTAGAGTATTTTGTTTCATATTATGATTACTATCAACCCGAGGCTTATATCACGCATTCGGATACATACATCGAGAAAGATCTTCAGATCAATGAAGAGATAGACAAACTGAGACTTAGGGCAACCTCTTCCCTACTCTCCGGACGCAGGGATGTTATCATAGTATCTTCTGTGTCCTGTATCTACGGTATGGGAAATCCTGAAGACTATAAAACGGGCATCATCAGGATAGAGAAAGGGCAGATCATCAGCAGAAATGCTTTCTTATATATGTTGGTACAAAGTCTGTACTCCAGGACTGAAACTGATTTTAAGAGAGCCACCTTTCGGGTCAAAGGGGATACTGTAGATATCAACCTTCCACAAGTAGATTATGGTTATAGGGTGATATTTTTTGGTGATGAAATAGAAGTCATCGAACAACTGGAAATATCGAGCGGTAAAAAAATTGCTACACT
>JBATLS010000256.1:0-5593 GCA_049289435.1 Saprospiraceae bacterium
AGTAAATTCAGGTACCGGCACGCCTTCAGACTGTGCCTTGATCCTCATCGCCAGCTTGTCTCTGAAAAATCTCGCTGTTGTTTCCCCCATTCCCGGGATTCTGAAATACTCTCTCAGAAAAGCCACATGTTCAACGTCAAAATCATCCAATGCCGCAAATAAATCAAATTTGGTCTGTTCCATCTTATGTGCCAGACCACCTATGAGATGATCATGATTCCAGTGACCATGCTCATCCTCTACCATATAAAAAGTTTCATCTATACTATCCCAGGGCCATGCTTCACATTCCAGCTTTTTGCTGGTAAGTAAAAAAACATTATTACCATCTTTTTTTGCTGCTTTGATAAAATCCCCTCCTTTGAAAAATCTGGAAATACATAGAATATTTAAAACTGACATATGCTACTAGGTTTTGTATGCCAAATATAGGGATATGTTTTATTATCCAAAGAATCTACTATTAATTTTTATTCTTAAATACAACTACGATCAAAATTTGTTTTTCCACATCATGCTTTCTACCGGCTTGTCAGTACGGGTATTGTACTTTGCATTGGACTTTTTGTTGTAATAGTTTTCTATATCTCCATCTACCTTGAAATATATCAACTGACCGACGGGCATCCCGGCATAGATTCTTACGGGTTGGACGCAAGAAATCTCCAGAGTCCAGTTATTGCAAAAACCTACATCCCCCTTGCCGGCAGTAGCATGGATATCAATCCCTAGTCTACCGATACTTGATTTTCCTTCCAGGAAGGGCACGGTGTGATGTGTTTCGGTATATTCTTCTGTGACTCCCAGATATAGAGTGCCAGGTTGCAATACAAATCCTTCAGGACCGATTTCGAAATGGCGGATGGTATTGTGTTTTTTGGCATCGAGTTCGTGATGAGTATATACAGCCAACCATTTGCCAAGGTGCACATCATACGAATTGGTGCCCAGGCAGTCGGCTCTGAATGGGTCGATGACGATATTTCCGTCTGCAATGCTTTTATTTATTTCTTTGTCCGTAAGGATCATGGGGTGTCATTTTGGTGCGAAGATACGCAAGCAGATCTTTTCAAAGTAATTATTGACACAATGGTTATACATCTGCAACATAAATAGTAAAAAAGTAACAATATTTTCTAACCTTCTTACTCTATCCATCGACTTATTAGTATATTCACTACCAATTTCAAAAAAATGAAAAATATCTATTACTATCCTTTATTCATTCTTGGTTCACTATTCATTTCATCATGTAGTAAGAATGTGCTACCAGTATTTGAAGTGTATGTGTCATTCATCCATGCCGATGCTTATCAAAATATCACTTTTGAGCCATATTATATGGGGTATATCCAGTTGGATAGATCCACAGGAATACTAAGTGGAGAGAGGGAAATTTTTATATATAGAGAAAATATATCTTTAGATAAAGGCCAGTGGTCATCCAAAGTTTTTGTGACTAGTCATACTGTGGGTGCAGTTGATATAGGAAGTTTAAGTCTTAATACCAAGTTGTCATTGATCAAAGATGGCCAGGCTAAAACGCTGTTTGTTGATAAATTTAACGGAAGTTTGCCAGTCGATTTTACACCATTGGAGGGAGAAGCTTATGAAATACACTTTATATTCGATATCAAAAACTCCATAACTGAAATGAACCAAGTAGCTAAATTTGAAATTGGTGGTGATTCTAAAGTAGTGATCTCTAAATACTGAAATAACCAGTCATGAATATTGACTCCACCATCACTGCTTGTAAAAACAAAAGTTTGAATGACCAAAGGCTCTTGTATGAATATACGTATAAAGCTTACTTTCATATCTGTATGAGATACAGCAACGGTCAGAGAGATGCCGAAGAAATATTTAACTCATCCATGTTCAAGATATTTAAGTTTCTGATGGAAAATAGTTCGCCTATTACCAATTATCCAGCTTTTTGTAGTAGAATCATAAGGTTGACAGCTATAGATCACTATAGAAGTCTTAAGTCGCACATGATATATATCAGCTCTGAAATAGTTGATGATGTCAGCGAACCCTATTTTGACGATGTTTTGAATAGTCTTGAAGTCGAAGATATATTCAAAATGATACAAACGTTGCCCGATAAAGAGCGCATTGTTTTTTCTATGTTTGAGGTAGATGGATTCAGTCATAAAGAGATAGGCCTAGACTTAGATATTAAGGAGAATCATTCAAAATGGTTGTTGCATCATGCCAAGAAAATGCTAAAAGAAAAATTGAATCATTATGGTATTAAATCAGCCAGAATATGAAATCATTTAAAGATAAAATTGAAAATTTCAAAAAAGAACCGGATCAAAATCTATGGGCTAGTTTTGAGCAACAGGTGATAGAATTAAATCAAACTCAACCCCAAATGAAGCGACTTCATTTGTCAGATTTTGTACCTAAAGCCATCATAATTGTCTTTTTATTCATGTTGATTTTCGGTGTGATATTTTTTTTAAATCCAAATCAGAATCGAACCGCCGTTACTGAAATGCTGATTGGTGGAGACCATGGATTGATTGACAAGCATATGATTGATTCATCAGACAAAAATCAAATAGTTTCTTTAAACCCAAGTAACACATTATGTGAAAATCAACCAAGTGAAAAAACCAATCAAAATAAGAATGATAGAAACTTCACAGTTACGGATCATCAATTCAAAAGCTCTAATTTGGTGAATAGCAATATTGATTATTTTAAAATGAAATCAAAAAGTAAACTAACCAAGGAAAATGTCAAAAGGGCCTTCAAATCAAAAGTGTCAGAAAGCAATGTCGAAAAGACAATTGGAGAGCCAACACATGACTATAACTTGAAATACAACTCTGACAATGTCTCTGAAATCAGTTCTAAAGCCTCCAAAAGTGAGACGCATGATGACGAAAGATTAAAAAACCAAAAATCAGCAGTTACATTGTCTGAAGAAATAAAATCACTACAGTCAAAAGATGAACAAAGTTTGGCATTAGAAGATTTGTTGAATAAAAGTAAAAACATCAACGTTGCGTTGGATTCCGCAAATGTAAATTACAATATAGCATTTTTATATGTACAGAAGACAAATCCTGTACACTCTATGTTGACTGGACTTAAAAATTTCTCCCCATGCAACCCTAAGCCTGGGAAGCATTTGTGGGAGTTAGGAGGCAGTATGGGGTTTTCAGAAAACCATTATTATTCTGGATATTTTACCAATTTTTTGGTCGAATATAGGGTGAATAAGTTGCTAAGGACGGGGATTCGATTCAATTACCAGAGATATACCGACCGAGCTAAATATATTACCTCACCTGACGTACTGAGCAAACATGTTTATTCCAACATAGTTGGATATATCGGTCTCATTTTAGTAGATCATAAGCGTGTATCTATGGCATTAGATCTTTATTCGGGACTTTATCTGGTCTCCGAACATGAAAGAGTACAGGCTCAGGATCATTTTATGTTGGCAAAAAGTCAATATCATGGTTTGAATTATTTGGTAGGGGCGCATGTTGACTATCAGATATCTCGCAGATGGAAATTGGGTCTGGAGTATGTGATTGACATCAAAAACGAGACAGAATTAACTGGTGTCAGATTGAAATACAATTTATAATTTCCAGAAAATATTAATGAACCGTTTTCCAAAAATTTCTGATATGAAACATATATTTTCAGTTATACTTATTGGCACATTCATCTTCAAAATGCAAGCTCAGCAGGGCAACAAGAATATAATTGATATCAGCATCGGCTATGGAGGCATAGATGGACTTTCGGATATGACATTTATATCCACAGGATATGGGCGAGAATTAAATAATGGATTTATCATCTTGGGTAGCTATCAGAAGGGCAGCGGTTTAAACGAACAGCAGTATAATCACACATCAATAAACATACTTGGCCTAGGTATTCGAAAAGCTGTAAATACAAGCGGATCATCTAGTATCAATTTAGGATTGGGTTATAGATTTATCAAGGAAAACACATCTTTTGGCAACACCCCCAATTATCCCCAAGCGGTAAAAGGTTTTTCAAAAAATGTTTTTCACGGTGTGGATATAGAACTCTTATATCTGTACAACATCAATGAACGAATGGGAATATACTTAGGAGGGAATTTCACTACCGGTATCTTTTTGACATCTGGTCGTGTAGGTAGTGTGATATATTTTTGAAAATTGGTAACTATTTGGGAATCGAGACCTGTTAATTTTTTTTATCCATTACGGATGCAAGCAGGAAGGAGTTTTGCTTCTTATACCAAATTAATAAAAAACTGTATCATTGCTTCTTTTGTGTTTTACTTAAGCACTTTGTGGTAAAATTTGTATCCTTTGTGAACTTTGTGGTTAAACTTATAACCTTGGTGAACTTTGTGTAAACCTTCGTGCACTTTGTGGTTAAACTTATAACCTTGGTGAACTTTGTGCAACCCTTCGTGAACTTTGTGGTAAAAATTATAACCTTGGTGAACTTTGTGTAAACCTTCGTGAACTTTGTGGTAAAATTTATATCCTTGGTGAACTTTGTGTAAACCATTGTGAACTTTGTGGTAAAATTTATAACCTTCGTGCACTTTGTGGTTATACTTATAACCTTCGTGAACTTTGTGGTAAACCTTTGTGCACTTTGTGGTAAAAATTTGTGGACTCTGTGATAAAACTATATTACTAAGTTTTTTTACATGCTCGTATGCTTCGGAGCAGCCGCACCATCAGACCAATGACCTAAATAATTACGAAAATTGCATGTTTTCAGATCACAATTAAGGGCTCTGTGTAACCAATATCACCCAGCCGGAACTTTTCCTTCCTTATCTTTGTATTATATTCAACATAAAAATATAAATACAGATTATGACTTATACTCAAATAATAAATAGCGAAACGCCTACATTGGTAGATTTTACAGCATCATGGTGCGGACCTTGTAAAGCGATGGCTCCTGTACTGGAGCAATTGGCAACCAAAATTGGTGATAAAGGAAAGATCATCAAAATAGATGTAGATAAAAACCCTAAAATCGCAGAAAAATTAAAGATACAAGGAGTACCTACATTTATACTCTACAAAAAAGGAGAGATACTGTGGAGAGACTCAGGCATGCAATCATTGAATCAGTTACATACATTGATTGAGGGGGCGCAGTAGATTAGTTTTTACCTCCACATCACCACTTTAAACTGATGGCCATCCCGATCATTGATAAAGTCTGTTTTTGGATGTTCTTTTAATATTCGGGTAATACCAGAACCAAGACCTCTATAGACCATGATACGAGAAGCAAATCTAAGAAGCTTAGGGTTTCTTGCAGTAGTTGTTCCTAATTTGATTTTCTCAATAGTTAAATGGTTGACCAAATGACCCGGGTTAATTATTTCTAATCTATCCAGAAAAATAAAAACTCGTATTGGGCTTAATATACCGTAATCTCTATGCACAAGTGCGTTTATTACGGCTTCTTCAATGGCAATTTCTGAAATTTCAGGAGTACCAATACTATTAAAAGAATTTCCATTTTGTTTCCTGGGCAAATTTGATAATATAAAGTTTTTTGAACTTTGAAATTGTACATCTAAGGTACCTTC
>JBATLS010000257.1:0-5707 GCA_049289435.1 Saprospiraceae bacterium
CAACTGCTCAAATGCTTCTCCAATGCACAGACTATCCTTACCATCACCACAAAGAGGTATAGATGCCAAATATTGCAGGATGGCCTTATCATTTTTTTCCAATCGCAATGCCATAACTGCCTTCCTGTGGTGCATGTGGCCTATCCATGTCTTTTCATTTGTCAATTGAGCTATGCTGTCAGCTTTCAACAAGTAATCATTGGCAGTAGCATAATCTTGATTTCGCATATAGTCAGATTGCAAAAAAAGATAAGCATAGAAGATTTTAGTCCTATTTCCTTCTTTTAGTGCTGCATCAAAAAACTCAAGATGCAGGTTTAGCCTTTGTTCAATAGTAAATTCGGCATTGTTTTTGATTGGATTTGCCTGATCATAGCCATGCTTGAATATATTCTGACTCAGTCCATGACTACTTAAGAATATACACACTGCATAGACTGAAATGACCACCCATATTTTGGTCAGTTTGAGTGTAGGAATCATAATTATGTAATGCTTAATAAATTTTTGCAGATGTAAAACATGCCTTTTAACGTTCCAATGTGACAGTAATATTAAATACATTGACAGGTTGATTTGTACTCAAATTATCAAAAAAGTATCTTTGTGGCCTCGTATTTGTCACCATAACTTTTATCGAAATTTCAATAAAATAAATCTATCTTTACACCCTAATTACAGTTAATACAAAGTATAGTTCAATTAAATTCAATAATATGATCTTAAACATTAAGAAAAAAAGGTTTTTATTCGTTTTTATTTTATTTTATTCCATCACAAGTCACGCTCAGAAAGTGGACTGGAGATTGATGGATGGTAATAAAAATGCCAACTTTTATGACATCCAAAAGGATTTTTATGACTATTGGAAAGACAAAAAACCTAATAAAGGGGAAGGCTATAAAGTCTTCAAGCGATGGGAAGCGCGTACGCTGCCGAGAGTATATCCAAGTGGCAATATGAACCAAGCGTCCAATTCAATCCAAAATTATCAGACTTGGCTCAGAAATAATCAAGTGGACCAGAGGTCACCCTCTGGAAACTGGGTAGAAATAGGACCTTTGTCAAAACCATCAGGCTATGATGCAGGGGTAGGTAGAGTAGATTTTGTAAAATTTAGCCCTACGAATTCCAATGTGATGTATGTCAGCACACCTGATGGAGGACTTTGGAAGACCACTAATGGCAATGACGCTTTACCTACCTGGACGACGTATAATGACTTTCTGCCTGTGATAGGTTGCTCAGATTTGGCTATAGCCCCTGATGGGGTGACCATGTACCTTGCGACAGGAAGTTGGGAATCTGACAAGCGAAGTATAGGCATCTTAAAATCCGTAGATGGAGGCGTCACTTGGAATACTACTGGTTTGACATGGGCGTTGTCAGACAACTATAAAATCAGGAGATTGATCATGGATCCTACCAATCCATTGGTCATGATGGCAGCTACAGATGGAGGAGTATTCAGAACTACTAATGGTTGGGATATTATGACACCTGTTTTATCCCCACAAGCATCCATCAATGGCAACTACAACGTGGACGACTTGAAGTTTAAATCTGGGAGTAGCTCTATAGTATATGCATCGGGTAGGACTGGCGGCAAAGTATTTTTAAAAAAATCAACAAATAATGGCGTCGATTGGAGTGATGCGTCCTCTGGTCTCCCTGTAGATTCTACATCTTCAAGGGTGATCATGGGGCTGACAGCAGCAAATGCAGATTACATATATGTCCTTATCGGAAACTCAGACAGTGGATATTATGGTACCTACAGGTCAGCAGACAGCGGAGCGACCTTTACAGAAAGGATCTCAGACACTGAACCAAAGAAAAATATCCTAAATACTGACTTCCCACCACCACTGCTCACCGAAAACAGAAAAGGACAAGCTTCACATGATCTGGCAATTGTTATATCTCCTACCAATGCAGATTCATTGATGATCGGAGGTATCAATCAATATAGATCCACTAATGGAGGTAAGGATTGGCAAATAGTAACTTACTGGTACGGAACTGACCCATTGGTATCAGGTGGTACCCCCGACATAGCCCCATATATGCATGCGGATGTACAAAGCATCACCTATGCTCCTGGTAGCAGCACTGTAATATATAGTACCAGTGATGGAGGAATTTCAAGATCCACAAACAGCGGAGTGTCTTGGACAGATTTGAGTAACAATCTTAGAGTGGCTCAAATGACAGACATGGCTTTATCTTCAAATGATGCCATCATGTCAACAGGGCTACAAGATATCGGAAATCTTAAAAACACTGGCGGCGTATGGACTTATATAGGTGGGGGAGATGGTGAAAGTACTTTTATAGACAGGACCAATAATAATAATATTGTAACATCAGATCCAAATGGGGATCACAGCGTCTCCACGAACGGTGGAACAATGAGAACCTCCCTAAATAAAACCCCATTACCCACAGGAACTGAGTTTTTCAGCCCCATCATTCAGGACCCGGTTACATCCACTACATGTTATGCAGGAGGACGGGTTGATCTGTGGAAATCTACAGATTATCTTTCTGCGCCAAGTCACACATGGACTTCCATAGGAACTCCGGTAGGTGACGGAAGTGTGCTTAGGTTTGTTGTAGCACCTTCCAATCCAAATATCATATATACTTTAAAAGAAAAAACGGTATCAAAAACTACTGATGGAGGAGCTAACTGGACGGATGTTACGGGTACAGGTATGGATACACTCCCTGTAAATCTCGCCTATATCAAAAATATCACTATCTCTAATACTGATCCGAATAAAGTTTGGGTGGTATTTTCCGGATATAGTTTAGGTAACAAAGTTTTTAAAACTGTTAACGGAGGTACTTCATGGACTAACATCAGTGGTACACTACCTAACATCCCCTTCAATACCATACTATTTAGAAACGGCAGCAGCAATGACGAAGTATATATAGGTGGTGATATTGGGGTGTATGTCACCAATAATGCACTAGCAGGCACATGGAAATCATTTTCAACAGGACTGGCCAATAGTACGGTCAATGACCTGGAAATATACTACCCAACAGGTAAATTGCGGGCTGCCACCTACGGTCGGGGCGCTTGGGAAAGCAACCTTTATACAGGAGATCCAACCGTTTTAGTGGACATAAAGGTATATCTGGAAGGGCCATATAATACCGGCACTGGCAAAATGAATGATGGACTCAGGTCATCAAATTACTTGCCCACCAGAGACCCCTACCCAAGTCTGGGATATACGCATGTCGGAGGAGAAATAGAAGGTACAAATAGTGCCAGGCTGATCAATACAGACACCGACAATGCCATAGTAGATTGGATATGGGTAGAACTCCGAAGCAGCAGTGATCCCACTGTAGTTCTGTACACCCGGTCAGCACTCGTCCAAAGAGATGGTGATGTCGTAGATATGGATGGTGTATCCCTGCTTCACTTTTCCAATGCAGTATCAGGCAATTATTATGTAGCCGTCAGACACCGAAACCACCTTGGCTTCAGAACACTCGATGCTATTGCTCTTGGAGCATCCAGTACCCCTTTGAACTTTTCCACTAACTCTGTGCCCACTTACGGAACGAATGCTTTGAAGTCGCTGGGTTCAGGTAAGTATGGAATGTATGCTGGGGATGCCAATGGGGATGGACAAGTCAATGCTGCTGATCTCAATGATCAATGGAAAGGTCAAAACGGCAATGCGTTTAATTATCTGACCACGAGGGCAGATTTCAATATGGATGGAGTCATCAATGCATCAGATCTCAATGATCATTGGAAGCCCAACAATTCAAGAGCACAACAATTGGACTAAAATAATTTAAAAATATCGAATATCATGTACACGAAATATATATTTTCAATTTTCACTTTGCTGATTCAAACCATCATATATGGTCAGTCGTTTTGCCTGAGTCTATCCAATCCAACGATCGTAGGAAATGAATTGTCATTTGACATATCCATGGCTGGAAGTGCCGCATTTCAATTGGGCAGCAGTAATTTACAGTTTGGATATAATGCAAGCGCATTATCAAATCCATCAATTGTTTCCCATAGTTTTACAGGTGCATATGATGTACCAACGTTGACCACACCTTTACCAAGTCAAGCATCACTAAATATTTATTTGTTTGGTCAAAACAACGGTATCCCTATTGCTACTTCTTCGGCTATTTTGGCAAGGGTAAAATTTACGATTACAAATTCTGCCAGCATGAGCAATCTGGTATGGAGCTACAATGGTGGCACTACTCAAACAGTGGTGTACAACGATCCACAACCAGCGACACGGCTATTAGCCACCAACAATAATACTGCCTGCCTTCAGCCACTAAATACTTCGCTTCCACTCCAACTATTGGATTTCAAAGCTACAGCAAAAACCGAAACCATAGATTTGGAGTGGACTACCGCCCGAGAAGATGGAGTTTCCCATTTTGATGTGCTAAGATCTTTGGATGGCAACACCTTTCAAGATATAGGCCGTGTAGAAGCGGTAGGGGATCATGTTAGATCTGCCTACGTTTTTACTGATTTGGCAGCCATCAAAGGGGTGCAGTATTACTACAAACTCAAGATGGTAGATTTTGATGGGTATGAAGAGTGGTCTCCGATTGCCAGAGCAAAAATCCAACAAAATGGACATCATGTCGCCGTGTATCCCAATCCTGTCGGAAAAAATGCAGAGATTAATATCACAGCAGATTTTGATGAGTCATTCAGATTTATCCTGACAGATGCTAAAGGGTCTGTCGTACTCACCAAAACCGTACAAAACAACACGGTCATCCGGACTGCCGACCTGATATCAGGAATGTATTTTTATAAAATCGAAAATAAGAATTTTGCTCAAAGCGGCAAAATAGAAGTAGTGCATTGATGGTGAAAATTTAATTTTTTGTATCTATGTAGAAAAGTCAGTTCTCAGTAATAAAAATGCTCATGGGGAATATAATGTAGAATGCTACGCTAGATTCCCCATTGTCATTTTTATAGATACACCAAGATATTTGGCATTAATTGAAAACTGTAAGAATTGGGTACGATTGAAAAGGAGATTTTTATCGTTCACAAAATGTTGTAATCTCTGAATCCGAGTACTATGGTAAATTTAAACGCCAGACATCTCGCAGTTTAAAACCACATTTTTCAATGGCCACTAGTGCTCTGTCCAGATAAAGAACTTAATTAAATGTGGTTCTTTTTCCGAATATCTGCGTTAAAAATACTCGCCGTAGCTACTGCTATGGCTGCGCCTGCCTGACCGTTGGTAGGCGAGGCAGGTTTTTTGCCTTGATCTTCAAAAAAATAACTCCCATTTCCCGATAGCTATCGGGATTAACTTATTATCTTGACAGAGCACTAGCTTCAGCCAGTGGATAAAAAGTGCAGTCCCTGTAGTCGGGAGGCATTGCATCCTTTGCGTGCAATATGTTGGTGCCCATGCAATCAGAGATGGTAAGGCCATTATTGGGCTATTGGTTTAGCTTAGGAGTCTGTAGTTTCGAATTTCGATATCTCTTGGGTCAGGAAAACAAATGTAGCTTACCACAATTTTCATAGTTTCAGAATAGCAGACTTCTCGCAATTATATTTGCGTTGAAAATATCAAATTCAATTGCCATTGGCTTTAGCCAGTGGACAATAAATGCAAATATTATTTGGCTTTAGCCAAAAATAAATGGCTAATCGGCATGATTA
>JBATLS010000258.1:0-8036 GCA_049289435.1 Saprospiraceae bacterium
TGATCCACGCCAGCAAGAGCAACTATATGGTCTATATGATCGGCCACTTTATAGACATCAGAATAAATACGAGGATTGTTTTTTTGAAAAGAAGTCCGAAATTCTTTTGCTTCCTCACTGTCTTCTACCAAACCTTTTTCCCTCAGTTGACTCTGATATTCATCTCTCAAACTGTCATTGTATATGGCAATATTGCCGTCCAAAAACGTTGACCCAAAATTGACCATGATGACACCGCCATTGTTTTTCATCTCTTTGATCATATCATCTGCCATATTTCTCTCAAACCCGGGGGTAAACTTCCGGCATGACGAGTGAGATGCAATGACCGGGACACGCACACTCCTTATTGTCTGATAAAAAGTGCTGTCACTCACATGCGAAATATCTATCATGATCCCCGACTTTTGCATCTGATCTATCACTTGATATCCATAGGGGCTTAGACCTTTCCAGGTTCTGGTCGTGTCGTACGACGAATCACAAATTTTGTTGTCTTTGGAGTGGGTCAGCGTAATGTAGGAGATACCCCGTTTTTTGAAATATGGAATCAGTGCCAAATCATCTTCTACAGGTGCTCCGTTTTCCATACCCATCGGAAGGGCAATTTTGCCTTGCTTTTTTGCATTTTTGACATCCTTTGGACTTTTTGCCACCGAAAAATATTGAGGTTGATTATTGGCAATATATTCGACCATATTGATCAAGCTGTCCGCCAGCTCTTTTGCGCCACCGTCTATCTGATATTTCGATGGTATATAGATGGACATAAATGGAGCATCGAGCCCGCCTGCTTTGGCTCTGACGTAATCAAAATCACCAGTGCCGGACTGATATGGAATACCCAAATACTCTTTCTCCATACGGAAATTAGTGATCTTCAATCTAAAAGGCAAATCTACATGACCATCTGTGATAATGTATTTTTGAGCCAGCTTATTGGCCTTCTTCTTAAGTTTTGCATTATCCTGAGCAGCTTGACCCAATATAATATTGGAGCACATGATCAATAAAAAAATCCATTTCATTCTTACCAATTTATTTAAGTTAATTAAAATATTGTGAAATCATCCTCATAATATCTGTTCCAAAATGTTGATTTATCCCCAATATCAAGGTTGGATTATTTACGATGTCTCTAAATTGCTATAAGTCAAAAAAAAAAATTATATACAGACAGATTGTATGATCACCTCAAAATCATGACCTTCTTTTATTCTTTTGCCGGCCCGTACAATACTTTTCCAGCCCTATTTTCTGTAAATACACCATTGTCCACAGTAATGACGCCATTGACAATGACATATTGGATTCCTTCAGGATATTGGTGAGGCTTCTCAAAAGTCGATTTGTCTTTGATTGTTTTTGGGTCAAATATGACAATATCCGCATAATTACCTTCCTTGATCAGTCCACGATCAGTGATTCCCATCCTTTTTGCAGGCAATAAAGTCATCTTGTGTATGGCATTCTCTAAAGTAAGGATTTTTCTTTCCCGGACATAATATCCCAATACTCTCGGGAAAGTACCGTACGCACGAGGGTGAGGATGACCAAACCCAGGCACAGACAACCTCCCGTCAGAAGCGATCATCGTCTTTGGGTGTCGCATGATCCGATCTACATCTTTGCTGTCTATGGCATGATAAATGGCACCTGCTCCTCCGTTTGCTTCTGCTTCTATGACCAAATCAGCTCCATTCTCGGGGGTGGCTGGTATGTTTCTTATGTTGCACCAATCAGCCAATGTTTTGCCTTCCAGCTCGGTCATCCAATCTACTTTACCAAATTGAATCCGACTGATATCTCCAGCACCCCGATCATTGACAATATTGAAAATAACTTCCTTTTTGATGCTATCTCTCGCCATCTGGTCAGAAATACGATCCTTGAAAGCCACTCTCCCACCCGCCAGTGCCCAAGCAGGTATAAGTACCGAAATCCCCGTATAACTTGCAGTATAGGGATATTGGTCTATCTGCACATCCAATCCTTTTTTGTTAGCCTCATCCACCAGAGACAGTGTTTTTTTGCTTGCGCCCCAAGACGGCATGCCTATGGCTTTGTGATGTGTCAGGACAATGGGTATTTTTGCCTCCTTCCCTATCAATATCGCCTCTTGGACTGCTGGTATCAGGCCAAGACCTTCCTCCCTCAAATGTGACGTATAAAAACCACCATATTGGGCGGCTGTTTTGGCTAGTTCAATGACTTCATCTACCTTAGAAAAAGTACCTGGCAGATATTTCAAGCCCGTGGATATCCCAAATGCCCCATCTTTCATGGCTTGAGCTACGTGGGCTTTCATGGCTGTCAGTTCATCTGCAGTCGGATCTCTGTTGTCCAAGTTCATCACTCCCTTACGAACGGAATTATGCCCAATCAGAAAGGCCACATTCATGCCCAATGGTTGAGTGGAGATTTCCTTAAGTTCCTCCCCAAAAGGCCACAGGCCGCCTCCGTCAGGACCGCCCAAAGCCAAAGTCACCCCTTGTCTGACATGACTTTCAGCATCAGGCATTTGCATCAATGGCTCCAGATGTGCATGTAAATCTATAAATCCCGGCGAAACTACCTTTCCTTTTGCATCTATGACTACTTTGGCAGCGGACGTTGCATTTTTGCCTATATAAACAATTTTGTCTCCAATGACACCTATGTTGGCCAAAAATGATTTCCTACCTGCTCCATCATATATTCTTCCATTTTTGATAAACACATCAAAATCCTGTGCATCAGATTTCATCAAGGCACAAAGTATAAAACATAAAATGAGTATTCTGGACATTTTTATATTTAACTTGATGCGACAAAGTAATACAAATTTGATCATATATTAAAAATTTCATCATGAAAATAAGACGATAATAAAATTAGATCACGATAAAATATATATTTACACTTTCAAAGTTTTTAGGTCATACATCGCCATTCAGCCCAAAAATCTTATCAAATCAAGCCAATAAATATCATATAGTAGGTCAACATGAATCATTATTTCGTAAATAAGACAATCATTATCGGTATTTTAATATGTACTACTTCATCATTACTATTAGGACAGTCCCCCAATGAAGCAAAATATCACATTGATATCACTCCGTGTATCTCCCCTATCATGGTAAATGGAGTATTGGATGACAAGGGGTGGGATGGTGTAACAGAATTAAGCAGGTTTCATCAGAATTTTCCTTATGATACGGTCATGGCAAATCAGCAGACTCGAGTCAAGGTCACTCATGATGATCAGTATTTTTATGTCTCTGCTATTTGCTACCAAAACAAGTATGTAGTCAGATCTCTGCGTAGAGATTTTGACAATTCGAGTACCGATATTTTTACGATCTTGATCGATCCTTTCAGAGATAAACTAAATGGATATTACTTTGCCGTGAGCCCATATGGAGTACAAAAAGAACAATTGATATACAATGGTAATGAAACGAATGTCAATTGGGACAATAAATGGTACGCAGATGTGGTACGATATGATGACAGATATGAAGTGGAGATGGCTATCCCATTTAAGACATTGAGGTATCAGAATAATGGAGATGTCAATACTTGGAATGTCAATTTTTTCAGAAACAACAATATAGACAATGAGCGGTCTTGTTGGGCACCTATACCTCGAAATTTTCGATTGCTAGACATTACTTTCAACGGTAGTATGACCTGGCAACAAAAACCTCCAGATCCTGGGTCCAATATTGCCATCATTCCCTATGCCGCCAGAGAGATCAATAAAAATTTCATCAATAACACTCCGAGCAATGCCAGATTTAACTTTGGTATGGATGCTAAAATTGGGATAGGTACTTCTCTCAATTTGGACCTGACGATCAATCCTGATTTTTCGCAAGTAGAAGTGGATAGACAGATCACTGACTTGAGTCGTTTTGAGCTTTTCTTTCCAGAAAGAAGACAATTTTTTTTAGAGAATAATGATCTTTTCTCTCAGTTTGGTGCATCCAATGCAAATCCGTTTTTTTCTAGAAGGATTGGGATTTATAACAATCCTCAGACCAGAAATAATGTCCAGATCCCCATCATAGCCGGAGCCAGACTCAGTGGCCGGATCAATGATAAACTGAGGGTTGGATTTATGAATATGCAGACTGCAAGTAGTCAAAAAGACAGCCTTCCGAGTGTTAACTATACAGTTCTGGCAATGCAAAAAAAGGTAGGTGTCAGAAGCAATTTGGCATTTATCATGGTCAACAAAGAATCCCTCCTCAATATGGAGAGCAGTACATCGCTGCTCAGTTACAATCGAGTAGCAGGCATGGAGTATAATTATGGTTCCGCAGATGGTAGTATCAATGGTAAGGTATTTTACCACCAAGGATTCACACCCAGAGATGTCAAAGAGGAGTATAGTATGGGGGCCAATATCAGTATCATCAAAAGCAATATTCAGTTCAGCTCCAATATATATCAAATCGGCAATAACTATTTGCCAGAGGTTGGTTTTTCGCCCAGACTGGGTGTATTGAGGCAATCCAGCAATCTAGATATTATTTTTTTTCCTAAAGGAAAGTGGTCTTCGTTGATCAACAGCATTCGCATCACTCCTGACTATGATCTTTTTTATAGAAAGATAGATAAAAGGGTGACGGATTGGGATGCAGGTTTATTCTTTACTATACAATTTCAAAATAATGCGGAACTCTCTGGTACCTTCTTAAGATGGGACTTTACTTACTTGTTTAGTGATTTCGACCCTACCAACAAGTATGAAGATGGATTTCAGATATTGAAGCAAGGAAGCCAGTTTACTTATTTCAGCAATAGATTGAATTTTAGATCCAATTTTGCAAAACCGCTCAATTATAGTTTTGAAATGCGTGTCGGCAATTACTTCAATGGCAGCATCTTCAATCTTCAATCTTCCCTTAGCTATAGGTGGCAGCCTTATGCGTCCATCTCCAGCGATATCAACTACAATCGGATCAGAATGCCAGTAGGGTACAACAATGCTGATTTTTGGTTGGTAGGGCCGAGAGTGGATGTGACTTTTACCAGGACATTATTTCTGACCACACTTGTCCAATACAACAATCAAAGCAATAACATCAATACCAATACCAGATTGCAATGGAGATTTGCCCCTGTGAGTGACTTCTTTTTGGTCTATACAGACAATTATTTTGCACAGGATGACCCCCTAAGATCTTTTGAAGCCTTTGGAAAAAAGAATAGAGCCGTCGTCGCCAAATTTACTTATTGGTTAAATATTTGATACACCTTCTTTTTGGCACAAAAAGTTATTTTGAATACAAAGGATGCATACACATTCTCACTCTTTAATATGTGCATTTTGGTGTTCTTTTATTTGAATATCTTCCATCAAACTTAGAGTATGGTACCGCAACGTCATTGGGTTCATTAACATCTGTAGTCAAATCTGAGAGCACATCGCTAACCTCATTGCTACAATATATTTGAGTCCATGCTGATAGGTACATATTTGCCACAAAGACAAAACTCACAAAGAATCTCCCAATTCAACCAGTTGATAATCAATTTTTTGCGACCTTATTGGACGTGGAGTCTTAGCGGCATTTCTTCATATTTATCTTTGGGGTGCATATACTTATTTTAATTATTTAGGCTCTATTTGCTAAATTGTCGTTGGACAAATTCGAAAGCTGCTTCATATGCACTTACCCAACTGGAATGCAGCAGAAACCCGTGCACTTCGTCCGGAAAAACCAGCTGCTCAAAATATACATTTCGATCTCTAAGCATCTCGGCCAACCTCACCGTTTCTGTAAAATTTACATTGCGATCATCATCACCATGAATAAATAATACTGGTGACTTCCATCCGTCGATATAGTACTCAGGAGAAGACTGGTAAGCAAGTTGAGCAAAAGCTTGCAGTTTTTCGGCATTGTAAGATGGTACAAAGTTGCGAATGCCTTCGTTCCAATCATGCACACCATGTATATCCACTCCACAAGCAAACAAGTCGGAAGCTCGTGCTAATCCATGCGCTGTGAGGTATCCCCCATAAGATCCACCCCAAAGAGCTATTTTGTCAGCAGCCACATCATCTCTACCCTTGAGGTACAGACCAGCTCCTACCAGATCAAAATATTCACTGGCACCTTGAGCACCATAGTTTAATGCCTCTCTGAATTCCATCCCATACCCTATCCCACTTCTATAATTCAGTGACATCACTAGGTAGCCTTGGCTGGCAAAATGCTGATTGAGCGCATAGGCATTTGAGTAGTATTGGCTATAGTGAAAAGTCAACAACATCTGACGTCGTGAGCCCCCATGTGTAAAAATCAAGGCTGGATGTTTATCACCGGGTTTATGATTGGGCGGTAGAAATATTTGTGCAGGTATTTGCATACCATCTGTAGCAGTGACCAAGACAGATTTTGGTTCACTAAGAGCCTTCTCAGCATACGCAGCAGGAAATAAATTTTGCGCCAGATTTGTGATCTTCCCATCATATGATAGTAGAGCAGGCCAAGCGGGCCTTTTGGCTGATGCGTGTAGGATCGCCATGCCATTGTCAGTCTGTACAGGAGACCATTCAGCATTTTTGGTATTGGAAATTTGCGATGATATCCCTGTTTTTATGTCAACTTTCCAAATATGGCGACGCTCTATATCCCCAATATTTGTAGTGTAAAACACTGTCTTCAAATCCTTACTCAATACAATATTTTCCACCTCTCCATCTCCTGAGCAAAGCTGGTTCGCCTTACCCGATGTCAGGTCCAAAGCATACAATTGCTGCCACCCCGTCTTCTCCCATGAAAAAACCAATTGGTTGTCATCGACCCAAAGTATCTGATTGTCAGCTACCGGGACTTCGTTGTTGGCTACACTACCTACCCCAGTATCTGCCTTCCATACTTCGGTACTCTTGCCAGTGATCAAATCATATACCCGGATCGACCAGGGATGTCCTGTGCGCATAGGTACAAACGGTAGTTCATTTTTGACAGCTGGACTGCGTCTGAATGCCACCTTGCGACCATCAGGACTCCACACAGGCTGATCATCCAAATCGATAGATGGGTCCAAATAACTCAGCGTATTTTGCGAAATATTATATAACCCAATAAAGGAATGATCCCCACGTTTGCAGACAAATATCAGATGGTGACCATCTGGCGACCACCTGATCTGGCTTTGTACACCGCGGGCCAAGATCAGTTTTTTAGGTTGGATCATGGTATCCTGCATGTCAGCGATCCATACTTGACCACCATTTAAGTAGGCTATTCTACTACCGTTCGGGGAAATTTTGGGATAATAACCAGGGCCGATTTTTCTTGGATTTCCACCATTTTTATTGATGATAAAAAGATTTCTATCTGTCGGTGTCTGTAGCAATGCTGGATTGGCAGCCTCATTGCGATTGTTGTTGCCATTCCCCCTGACGAAGACGATTTCAAGTCCATTGGGTGCAAAACTTAATGAATTTATTTCGACGCCTTCGTCACCTGTATATTTGGTCAATTGTTTGGCATCAAAAGTCGGAGCACCGGCTATAAATATATTCCTTTCTCCTTCCTTATTGAATACCCATACGAGGCTTTTACCATCGGCAGATGATTTCAATTCGGTAGGAAATGGTGGTGATAAAAGGTTTTTGATACTTGTCTGGGCAGATGCAGAAATGACAAAGCTTAGCAATATACAATAAAGATAATATTTGGTCATATTTAATTTATTTGGTTCTTAAACTCAAATTTAAATCAATTTTCAAACATTGAGGCATAAAAAAGTAAAGCAGTTGTAAATTTAAAATTACACCTGCTTTTATTCCAAAATTCAAAAAAAATTGTAACTATTTAGGTACCGAGACCTGTGAATTTTTTTTATCCAATCCAGATTCAAGAAGAAAGGATTTTTACTTCTTATACCAAATTAATAAAAAATTGTATCGATGCTTCTTTTGTGTTTTTCCTTTGTGCACTTTGTGTAAACCTTAGTGCACTTTGTGGTTAAACTTTACTACTGAGTTTCTTTACATACAAGTATGCTTAGGAGCAGCCGCACCATCA
>JBATLS010000259.1:0-11933 GCA_049289435.1 Saprospiraceae bacterium
CAAATTTAATTTTAGACAAGGTATATTTTGCAGTCGTAACTGGTAGTTACAACGAAAAATATAACGCAGTATAAAATGAAATTTGCCGCTTGTAGACAAATGATGGAATTTTAAACATACTCTTAAATCACAGTTAAGACGCCTTCATATTGTATTGGATTGCATTTACACTTGGTTTTTTTGGTAGTCTGCACTGTATCGGCATGTGCGGACCATTGGCTATAGCGGTACTGTCAGTCAAGGGAGATAAAGGTTTGTCTTCGGTCTTACCCAGTATCAATTACAATCTTGGCAGGACAGCGGGATATGTTGCATTAGGTGTTTTATTTGGTATAGTAGGTAGTCTGGTGTCTCTGAGTGGATCACAAAAAGCAGTGTCTATATCCATTGGAATCATCATGATACTTTTTTTTCTTTTTTCTATCAACCCAGATCAACTGATATCAAAGGCACCAAGATTTAAAATGTGGTACAATATCATCAGCAATAAGCTTTTTTCTCTACTGCAAAGGAGCAAAAAAGTGCCATCTTTTTATCTCGGGATAGTCAATGGTTTTTTACCATGTGGTCTGGTATATATAGCACTTGCCGGTGCGATATCTTTGAGCAATGTTTGGGGAAGTATGGGATTTATGTTGTTTTTTGGTTTGGGTACTTTTCCAGGAATGTTGGGCGTTACTTTGGCGCCGCAAACATTAAATCAGCGTTGGAGAGCATCTCTGAAGAAGTTGTACCCGATCATTACATTAGTGATGGGTATGTATCTCATTTATAGGGGGCTGATGTCAAAACTTCCTTTGGAGATGGATTTTTTTGAAGCATTGAAGAATCCTGTGATGTGTCACTGAGAATTTTGGTCTGATCATCAAAGTATCTATCAATTTTGGAAAAGTATTCAAAATCAAATCCTTTTTAACTGTTGTTTGTTACAAAAGAAAAATAATTAAAGAGATGTTTTTATATATTATTATAGTAATTGTGACAGTACTTGCCATGGAATTTGTAGCTTGGTCGGCACATAAATACCTCATGCACGGTTGGCTGTGGATATGGCATGAGGATCACCACAAGCCTCACTACGAAAAAGCAGGGTTTTTCGAAAAGAATGATCTTTTTTTTCTCGTATTTGCCATCCCGAGTATGATGTGTTATATCGTTGGCTCTCTATCGGTTGATTACCGATGGGTGCTTTTCATTGGTATCGGTATATCTATCTATGGACTCATTTATTTTCTGATCCACGATGTATATATCCACCAAAGATTCAAGTGGTTCAGACAGTTGGACAATAAGTATAGCAGGGCGATACTCAGAGCACATGGTGCACATCATGCTAAAGTATATAAAGAAGATGGCGAATCATTTGGACTATTGATAGTGAACCCTAAATACTTTTTGGGAAGAAAGCAAAAATCTTCTGCTCAGTAAAATATTAAGATATAAACTCCAAAAACTCCCTATAAGAAATAATTTTTTTCATATCCAGCAATGGACTGGTAGATCACAGATTGGATTTTTGATCTGAAATCTCTGTTGATGAGTGTTTGATTATTGCCACTTGGGTAGGTTCTATTTGCACAAAAAATATATACTATGTTATTTTTTGGGTCAGCCCAAACTGCAGAACCAGTAAAGCCCGTATGACCAAAAGTAGATGACGGAGCCAAATCTGACATGCTTTTATTTTTCGAGTGATTTAGTTCTTTCATATCAAAACCCAGTCCTCTCCTGGTTGATTTTGCATGTCTTGTGGTAAATAATTGGATGGTTTCGGGCTTGATGTATTGAACTCCCCCATAATACCCTTGATTGAGCAGCATCTGCATGAGGATGGCCATTTCTTTGGCATTGGAAAACAACCCAGCATGACCAGCTACTCCACCCAACATGGCTGCCCCCATGTCGTGCACATTGCCTTGCAAGGTTTGGAAACGGAAGTAATTATCTACTTCTGAGGGAGCAATATTGGCAGCAGAATGCTCTAGCAAAGGTCTGAAACCTGTCACCCTCAATCCTAAGGGCTGGTAGAAATACGATTTTGCATACTGATCCAATGTCATACCCGATTGCCCTTCCACCACTTTTTGCATCAAGTAAAAACCCAGATCAGAATACCTGTAAGTATCACTGTCTCTCAGACGGCTGGTGTAAATCTCCTGAAATATAGTGTCTATATAGTCAGATCTCATAAACATCCCTTGTGCTACAGGTACGGTATATCTATCTTGAAGTAAACCACTGTAGTATGTAGAATTGTATCCATAACTTTTGGGTGGAGCAGTGGTGTTTTTATAAAAACCAATCCATGGCAATAGATGGGCATGATGGGCCATGACATCTTTTACCAGCAAGAGGGCTTTATTTGTAGTATCTAGTCCGGATATATAGTTTCTCAATGGATTATTGACATTTAGCTTACGTTCGTCCATCAGACGCATGGTAGATATAGTGGTAGCCAATATTTTGGTGATGGAGGCAACATCATATATCGTATTGTCATTGACATAGTACCCACCTTGAGACAGTTTTCCATATGCTTTTTGATGCACTATCTTACCGTCTTTTGCCACCAATACCTGGCCTCCGGGACTGGCATTCAGTCGGATGAGTTCCGCCATTATTGTGTCTATTTTTCGGAGACTATCACTGCTCATACCTACCATTTCTGGCAACGAATAGCCTAGTCTCATCAGGGACTTACGAGATATCCCATGCCCTGCCGGCCAAATGTCCGATACAGACACCGGCAATCTGCCAGTGATATCATTCACACCAAATATGGATTGTGCGGCCACATCTTGAGTAGATGAGTCATTATCATAACAGATCAGCACTTCATCACCAAAACTAAGCTTGGATAGTAAATACGGGTTGCCAAATAATATGATGACGACTTCTGTCTTGGTCGAAAGTTCTTTTATAAATCTGATGACATCTTCGGGCACATCTTTTGTAAAGTCATTTAGTTTGCCTGAAGTGTGGATACTCAGGAGCACTTGATCAAATTGACTCAAAGTGTTCAAATGTTGTGTATAAGATTGATTGATCTGTTGTGGCATCAAAAAATAATGCCGTGCATATATATAATTTTCGACACGTGACTGAAATACGGTCTTGCTTGTAGTGTTGATACTTAGAGTTGCCAACTTTAAGCCGTCCAATTTTTTTATGGGTATGACGTTGTGATTGTCAGCAACCAAAGTCACCGCTGCTTCTGCCAACTTCTGACGAATGGCCTGAGCCTGGTTGCGGTAGAGATATTCATGGAGACCTTCAGGGCTATTATAAGGGATCACATTGAGACCAAGTTTATATTTTGCCCGCAATATTCTTGAGATACTTTGATTGAGCCGTTTTTCGGTGATTATCCCAGACTGTATATATTTTTTTAGGGTGGCAATAGCTACTGCAAGATTTTCAGGGAGGAGGATCACATCATTACCTGCCAGAAATGCTTCAGCCTCAGCTGTACCATTAGGAAAATATTTGGTAACTCCCTTCATATCCATTGCATCAGTAAAGATCAATCCATTGAAACCCATATCATTTCTGAGTATTTCTTTGACCACCCTTTGCGACAATGTAGTAGGCCTATTAGGTCTGTCATCCAGCGCAGGTACGTGGAGATGACCTACCATCATAGCACCTACACCTTGACTTGCCAATCGTCTGAAAGGATAGAATTCTGTGGTCTCCAGTCTTTGTAAGTCGTGGCTCAAAGTAGGCAAATCATGGTGAGAATCTACATCTGTATCTCCATGACCGGGAAAGTGCTTTACACACGACATCACGCCTTCATCTTCCAATGCTTTCATGTACATGTACCCTTTGGCAGTGACGTTCTGTGGTATTTCGCCAAATGAACGATCATAGATCACCGGATTGGAAGGATTGTTATTGATGTCAACAGACGGCGCAAAATTGATATTTATACCCGCTTTTTTGCACTGTTTGGCGACTTCACGTCCCATCTCATAGATCAATTTATTGTCCTGGATGGCACCGAGCATCAGTTGTTTCGGGAAGGATGCAGTTTCTTTTGGAAATCTCATGGCCAATCCCCATTCGCCATCGATGGCCATAAACAAGGGTATCCTGGATAGTTGTTGATATTTATTGATCAGCGTCACTTGTTGTGCTGGCGAGCCTTGAAAAAAACATATGCCCCCTATGTGATATTTTGAGATGTATTCAGTGATGATGCGTTCTTCGGCTACATTGCCACGGGAGTAGGCTCTCACCATAAATAATTGACCGACCTTTTGATCCAGTGACATCTGCTCCATAGTAGCTTGAACCCATTGATCCTCTCTTTCAAGGTAGCTTTGGCCATACGCCGATATCACAGAAATACCAAATAGTATGATATAAATATATATATATGCCGCCTTATCTCTGACTCTATGCATGCTATGTTTTCTTACCCTGATTCAAAAATTGATCATATTACCATCAAATCTTATATTTACTTTGACTATACAAGTTTACTTAAAAATTTACCAAATAGACTTGTGTATTGCTTTGGCAGTTTCGGTCACCGACAATTCAAAACTTTTGATCATGTAAATCAAACTATTTGAATATAACGTCAATATCCTGTAGGGTTGGTATATTAGTTAACGTCTGAGACCTAAATATAGGTATTAATTTTTTCATAAAATTTGAATCTCATTACAAATGTAGACAAATATCTTGTTTTTCAAAAAAAAACACAGACCATTTGATTCCATTAATTTGCAATTGTTATGTTTGGATTCAACGTTCGTCACTAAATTAGAGGTGGGTAAACATAGGGTTACTTAGTCGTGAACCAGTTTGTTTTGAAATGTAATTTTAATGGCATGGCTAATTTATTTGCAATAATCATGATAAGTTCCACGTCAATCTGTAAAGCCAATAGATATTATGTTTATGGGATGACATATAGCTGAATACTTTGAGTATTCTCTACCGTACACTCACTTGCAAGACGTATCGAACCAGAATAAGGCATCCTGATTTTGTTACAAATCCTCCAGACACCTTTATCAATGGAAGTGGTGCAAATTAATTTGAATAGGTATACAAAGCTAAAAGTGGAATTTGCAATTGTAAAGCTAAAAGTTAACGTACTAAAGATCAAAGATCGACTGAAAAGCTTTGGGTGTATCCCATTTTTGCATTCATTGATAGCCAATTTCTTTTTAGCTCCCTTAAGGCCCGCCTGCCCCGTAGCGGGCAAGCCTGCCTGCCCCGTAGCGGGCAGGCCCGCCTGCTGCGAAGCGGGCAGGGATGGGGTAATCTAAAAAGAAATTGCATAAAAGTGAAATTTTGGGATACCCCCAAGAAAGTTACTACGGAGCACAAGTTGCCCGGAGAATTGAAAAGATCCGACTCAGCGCAGAAGGTAGGAGAGCATTTGATTTTGATTGTGTGGATCGCAATGGTAAAAATATTTCTTTAAGTTCAATCAAGGGCAATTTTATCATTTTGGATTTTTGGGCAAGTTGGGGTAAGCCTTGCAGAAAATCGCACCCTGGTTTGGTACAGTTGTATGAAAAGTATCATACCAAAGGTTTGGATATTGTGAGTATTTCATCTGACAAAGGCAACGTGCATCCATGGCAACGGGCTATTGATGAAGACAATATTGGAAAATGGAAACTCATTCTCGCTGAATTATGCCATACTAAAGACATATCTTACAAATATAATGTACAGTTTATACCTGTAAGAATAGTCTTAGACCATAATGGAAACATCATCAAACGAATAGATACAGCATCAGATGAAGAATTTGTAACGTATATTGATGGGTTGTTTTTGTCTACCCAAAATTGAAGTAAAATTAATAAACTCAAACAATGTTATTTCTAACTCCTAAGCTTAGTTAGTCATAATCTCGTCTGCAATGTAAAGTAGGGTAGTTAAAAAATGACATTGCAAATAATTTTTTTCTATCTTTGTATAATAAACAAGGAGTTTCAATGCCTGAGATTAGTAGATTTTTTGGAATCATAATGTACATGTTTTTTAATGATCATAATCCGCCTCATTTCAAAGTTAAATACAATGAATATGAAGCAAATATTTTGATAGAAAATGGCAACTTATTGAAAGGTGATTTGCCTGTGAGTAAATTGAAATTGGTTCAGGCATGGGCAGAAATACACAAAGATGAATTGATGAATATGTGGCAAAGCAAAGATTTTCATAAGATAAAACCATTAAGCTAAATGATAAAGGTAATTGAAATTATAAATATAACTGACCGTTCAATTAGTTGCAAACTTTCTAATCATCAAATGAAGAGAATCAATTTGCAACTCTTATTGGTAAAGCATTCAAACCTCCGAGGAATTGATAAATTTGAAGACGATGAGTATTTGAAATCTGCTAGGATAGGAATTTTCGGAGAGATATATTGGCCAGACACTATCACAAATTCTGATGGCGACCTATGGAATTATGATATATCGCCGGAATTTGTAGCTTTCCATGGAGAAGATATATCATAGTTCAGTTTTATTTAGTTTTTAAGTTGGACTGAGTTCAAACCAGAATACTTATCTAACGAATTCATATACGAAACCAAACATGACAAATTTTAAATTCAAAACCTTCCAAATAGTTGGAAGATTATAAAGTGAGTTAATTGAAATCAAACATTTTGAATACAAATCCGTTCGTTTTCCTTATTGACCAGAAGCCTTTTTCAAAATATCTGGGTCTATCTCTATGGCCTTATTCTTATATTGTTGTGCTTTTTGAGTGTCACCAATATTGTCATATGCTTTACTTAGTTCCAAATGAACATATGCATTTTTGGGATCAGCTATTGTTACTTTTTCGAAATATTTGATGGCTTCGGCATGGTTTCCTCTTATACCATTGACTACTCCCAATAGTCTCATTGTTTCAGCATCTGTGGGCGTCATTTGATATGATCTCAATAATAGTTGCTCGGCTTTAGCAAGATTATTTTCTACTTCACCTGCTTGTCTTCCGGCATCGCGTAGCGTGACAGCCAGATTGACAAAGGCGTCCTTAAACTCTCCGTCTATTGCAAGAGCTTGTTCATATGCTGAAATACTATTGGGATAATCTTTTAAATAATAATGCGCATTGCCCTTGAGAAGATAGGCATTTTTGTATGTAGGATGGACGACCAACGCTTTGTCCAGATAAGTAATAGCCTGATGAAGCATTTGATTTTTTGTCTCGATGTCTTCTTCCTTTAAAGCTTCTGTGGTCAAAGCACCACCTGCTGAATTGAGTGCCTTGGCACTATTTGTAGAAATCTTGACATCCGTAGTAAATAATCTGAAATCGCTCTCCCATACCAAGTTTCTTGTGACGGTTTTGACTGCATACAGACCCGATATCACAGCCAATACGATCAAAAATACCTTCAACCCTGCCGTATCATACACCCACTTGACGAGCAAATATCCAACCAAAAGAGCAAAACCCAGAGAGGGCATAAACATAAATCTTTCGGACATATTGGTGCCTATAGGAAAGACGATATTGGATACGATAGATAGGGTAATCAAAAAATAAGATGCTGCAAATCCTACAACGCTTTTATTTTTCAACCCCGCAAATGCGAGATAACCCAAAGTCACATATACCAGCATGCTTAGGATCACTCCGATATCACTCATTTGTTTGATATCTATATGCCGTGGATAATAGTCATTTGTCAATGGATGAGGAAAGATCAGGAGTTGTATATATTTACCCAATGTAAACAATATGGTCGCCAATTTTTCACCTTTATCAAACATAACGTAATTTCCATTGACTAATTTTAAGTATGGATTGTTCATTAGTTCCATAGGGGTACCACCGAAATCATTGCCCAATATACCAAATCTGATCATCAATATTAAGACCGTAGGTATCAGCAGAGCGGCACTTTTGGTCACAGCCGTCGTCCACTTTAAATCTCTGAAATAATATAAAGCCAATGGTGTTACAGCTAAAAAAGTAATGGTATTTTCTTTGGATAAAAAAGCCACAAAAAAGCTTATGCACGCCAGCCAAAGATATTTTATATCCTTCACATCCACATACTTCAGCATAGCATACAATGCTGCGACACTTCCCAGCATACTCATGATTTCGTCTCTACCTTTGATGTTGGCGACTACTTCTGTATGTAATGGATGTAAGGCATACAGCACTGCGGTGGCAAAGACCAAATATTGCATCCGTTGATCTTTGCTCTGATGACACAGGAGTGTCAACAGCATTTTATACACCAACATACACAGTAATCCGTATAGCAAGATATTGACCAGATGCCCAAGCCATGGATTGTTGCCGACCATCTGATACTCTATGGCAAACATAGCAGGTGTCAATGGTCTGTACCTACCACCCGAGACTAATTTGGCCTTGCCTTCTTCTTTGAAAAATCCAAAAAAAGTATCCTTGGTAAACAATCCCTTGAGGCCAGATATTCCTTTGGTAGTGTACATATTGTCATAGATCACGATGGCATCATCTTGGGTAAAATCGTGGGTCAGCGTATTTAAATAAGCAAAAACACCCAATGCAAATATCATCCAGCTACTCCATTTGAACCATGACCTGCCAATAGTTGGAGATAATACTGGCGTATTAATTGATTTAGCTATTTGCTTTTTCTGTTTCATAGGGACAAATATATAAATAATATTTTTTCATAATATGAATATGGTTGTAAATTTTTATACAGGTGAGAAAAGCGATTCACCAAAAAAATATAAAAAAAATATCAAAGATTTGATGGTCAATGATATAAAACCTATCTTTACCACTACTGTTTCTCAGTGATATTTTTATACTTCGAAAACCTAAAATCAAAATTTTTATTATGGCAGCAACACGACTATTTGATTATATTGTACAGCAATTTGACGATGGACCGATCAATAATTTTGTCGGTTCATCAGACGGAACAGGATGGACTTTTTATGGTACAGAAGATGTGATAAAACAGTCACGAATGTTGGCTTCTGGTCTCCTGGATCTGGGAGTTCAGCCCAATGATAAAATAGGCATCGTCGTATATAAAAACAGACCAGAGTGGGTAGTCGCAGATCTTGCTATTCAGTATATCGGAGCTATCGGAGTACCTATGTACCCTACCATCAGTGCCCGGGAGTATGAGTATATCATGAATGAAGCTGAGGTAAAAATTTGTTTTAGTGGCGGTGGAGACTTGTATGATAAGCTGTCAGCAGCTCAAGCAAAGGTAGATAGTTTGAAAGAAATCATATGTTTTGAAAAACAAGGAGGAAGGCCATTTTGGGCTGACTATATGAATGATAATAATCTTGAGCAAGTGCAGGCGCTGAGTGAAAAAATATTGACGCATGATCTTGCCACCATCATATATACATCAGGTACTACAGGCAATCCCAAGGGGGTCATGCTCTCACACAAAAATATCATCAGCGTGGTAGAGAGTTGTTGTGATCTGATGCCTATAAAGAGAGGCGATAAAGTATTGAGTTTTTTGCCGATTAGCCATATATTCGAAAGGGCGGTATTGTATGTTTATACTGCGATAGGAGTCCAGATATACTTTACGGGTACGGACAATCTCGGGGGTGAGACTGGAGACCTGGTAAGTGTAAAACCCAACTATTTTACGACCGTACCCAGACTACTCGAAAAAGTGTACGAAAAGATTTATAACAAAGGATTGGCTTTGACAGGAGTCAAGAGGAAGCTTTTCTTTTGGGCATTGAGTCTGACCGATGGATTTGAGCATGATAAAAAATATACAGGGCTGGAGGCCATCAAAATGAAAATTGCAGACAAATTGATCTTTAGTAAATGGCGTGCTGCACTAGGAGGCAATGTCAAAGCCATTGCCACTGGAGCAGCAGCTTGTCCAGCCAAAATCGCACGGGTTTTTTCCGCCGCAGGCATCATCATCACTGAAGGGTATGGGCTTACGGAGACGTCACCAGTACTTACGCTCAATCAGTATCATGGTGGCAACAATAAGATTGGTACGGTCGGGGTGGCACTTGATATTTGTGATATTCAGATCGATAGGTCAGAAGGGGAGTATAATGATGGAGAAGGAGAGATCATAGCTGCTGGTCCTAATATCATGCTGGGATATTATAAGCAACCAGACCAAACAGCAGCCGTCTTTAAAGAAAAGAATGGAAAGACATATTTCAGGACAGGAGATATAGGTAAATTTGTGGATGGACCCAATGGTAAAAAATATCTAAAAATTACCGATCGCAAAAAAGAACTTCTCAAAACTTCGGGAGGTAAATATGTCGCACCAGCCCCCATCGAAAGCTTGCTGAAGGAGGAGTTTCTCATTGAGCAAGCAATGGTAGTCGGTGATCAGCAAAAATTTGTATCGGCACTTTTGGTACCTGCCTTGGATGCTTTGCAGTCGTGGTGTGAAGACCATCAAGTCAATTGGACATCTCTCGATGATATCATACACAATGAAAAGGTGATCTCCAGATATCAGCACATCGTCGATGAGGTCAATCAAAATTTTAGCCACATCGAGCAGATCAAAAAATTTACATTGGTAGCTCGTACATGGGAGGCCACCCGAAATGATGGCACAGAAGCAGAATTGACACCGACCTTGAAGCTCAAACGTAGAGTGATATTGCAAAAATACGCCGCCGAAATAGATAAAATATACGCCTGATCGCTATTGTAAAGTGCCGAAAATTCAACTTTTACAAAGAAAAGAAATAGATGACGCCCAGTGGGACAAATGTATAAATGATTCCCCCAACAGGATCGTTTATGCACTCACATGGTATCTTGATGTCATCGCCGACGCAAAGTGGACAGGGTATGTTTATGGTGATTATGCAGCCGTAATGCCTGTCATCATCAAAAAAAAATATTTTATACCATATGTCTTTTCACCGCTGCTATATCAGCAAAGTGGTATATTTTGTAGTGAGCCTTTAAATGAAGGCGTAATTAGTGATTTTTTTAAGCAGTTGAAAAAATTAGTCTGGAAAATGGAAATCAAAACGACGGGCCCATTTCCTATTGACATTAATTCAACTAAGTTGGTCAATCATGTAATGGACATAGGAAAATCTTATCTGGAGATCGTATCATCTTACCATAGAAACACTATACGAAATTTACGTTTTGCGGACAATTATGCGCTGGTGATGGATTACTCCAAATCTAATGATGCAGTATATAATTTTATAAGGGACAATGATCCAACGGGTATTTTGAAAAATAATAATCCCTATATAAAAAATATATATGATCAGGTACTTAGAATAGAAAAAGGTTTTCATGTATCTGTGACGGAAAATAATGAGCAGATAGCAGCTGGATTTTTTGTAATACATGGTGACCGCATGTACTTTTTGCTTTGTGCATCCAATGAAAGAGGTAGGCAGCTAAGAGCTATGTATTTTTTGATAGATCAGGTCATTAAAAAATATGCGCAGTCTTTAAAATATTTTGATTTTACAGGATCCAATATTCCTAATATTGCTAGACGAAACGAAGGATTCGGAGCATCTGATGAGATTTATTTTCAGCTTAGCTGGCAGAAGATATATTTTTGATGATGACATATTCTCTACAGAGTGATGATAGAAATCACTTCACCTGTCACATTTTAAACCTTACTTTTATACCTAAAAATCTATAATGAATTTCCTATAACATCCCAAAACCACTGCAAAATCAGTCTCTGCCTGTGGCGGATCACTTTTGACTTCGCACCATAGCGATGGCTATGGTTTGTTGCCAAAACTGCTGATTTTTCCTGCCCGCTTCGCAGCAGGCGGGCCTGCCCGCTTCGCAGCAGGCGGGCCTGCCCGCCTTTGTTGGCGGGTTCGGGTTTTGGCCTTCATTACGGAACACATTAAAGATATTTAGGTAATATTAAATATTAAAGCGTATATTACAAATTGTCAATATTATATTATGACTAAAAA
>JBATLS010000260.1:0-5060 GCA_049289435.1 Saprospiraceae bacterium
GGCAAATTTCATTTTATACTGCGTTATATTTTTCGTTGTAACTACCAGTTACGACTGCAAAATATACCTTGTCTAAAATTAAATTTGCTCGCTTTCGCTCAAACATGAAAATTTAAACATACTCTTAGGAGATTTTGCACTGTGATGGTATTTCTATTGCAGATTTTTACCTATTACAATCTTTCCCCATGAAATCTGGAAAATTATTTTTTCCATTTGATATTGCAACCAGCACTAGGGTATTGTTTATTCATCGGAGGTTCTCCTCGGAGCATAAGATCCAAAGCTAATCGCAAATCTTTTCCTGAAAGGGGTATTCCACTATTGGGCTTGGAGTCATCCAGCCTCCCTCTGTAATAAAGTAAATCGTTGCCATCAAATAAATATATATCTGGCGTACAAGCGGCTTCGTAAGACTTAGCTACCTCTTGACTTTCATCATATAAATATGGAAATGGATATGGCAATACCTTGGCGAGCAATTTCATATTTTCGGGGCCATCTTCAGGATAATTTACTGCATCGTTGCTTGATATAGCTACGATGCCAATGCCTTTGGACTGGTAGTCATATGCAATCCGAATCAACTCCTGATTGACATGGATGACATATGGGCAGTGATTGCATAAGAATAACACAAGTGTCCCTTTACATCCTTTGATATCATCATAAGATAAAACTTTGCCTGACACTACATCCAGAAGATGAAAATCGGGTGCTTTCGTGAGAAGCTGGATCATATTTGATTCAGTAAGTGCCATATTGATGGATCTTTTGGTAAGATAAAAAAATTGTAATACTACTGTTCTGTATTTAGAACACCTTGATCTATCCATTGTTCGATGATGGCTGTAGCTTTTTGGAGATCATCGTGCATCAATCTATCTTCATCGAGCGTAGGTACGTGTTTTCTCACTTCAGATATGATCCACTCCAACTCTGGGGATGTTTGCAGAGGTCGCCTAAATTCAAATGCCTGCACCGCTGTCAATAGCTCAATGGCCAATATGGATTTTAGATTTTGAAGGACTTTATAAGCCTTGGTAGCAGCATTGGCCGCCATGCTGACGTGATCTTCCTGACCCTTGCTGGAGACTATGGAGTCGATGGATGCGGGTGTACAGTATTGTTTGTTTTGACTGACGATCGATGCAGCGGTATATTGTGCTATCATAAAACCCGAGTCTAGACCTGGATACTTGGTCAAGAAGGCTGGAAGTTCTCTATCTCCATTGATGAGCTGATATATTCTTCTTTCTGATATACTACCGAGTTCAGCAAGTGCTATGGCTATATAATCCAGTACCAATGCCAATGGTTGTGCATGAAAATTTCCTCCACTGAGTATTTTATCTTCTTCATCAAAGACATTGGGATTGTCCGTCACTGAATTGATCTCCGTGTTGATGACATCCTCTGCGTGTTTTATAGCAGCGTAGCTGGCTCCATGCACCTGAGGCACACACCTGAAGGAGTATGGATCTTGTACACTTTGTTTTTGGATATTTCTGACATCACTACCAGTTAGGTACTGATAGATTGATTTTGCTACCAATTTTTGACCCTTGTGAGGTCTGATATCATGTATCAATGGATCAAATGGTGCAATATCACACATATATGCATCCATAGATAGTGCAGATATTTTGTTGGCAATACCAAGCAGCTGAAAAGCTTCGGAAGCAATGATGGTAGCATAAGCTGACGAAAATTGGGTACCGTTGAGCAATGCCAGTCCTTCTTTGGCTTTCAGTTTGATGGGAGAAATATTATTTTCCTTCAATGCTGCACGCGACGCTAAAATATTACCATTGCAATACACCTTCCCTTCAGCAATCAAAGGGAGACTAAGATGGGCTAATGGTGCCAAGTCCCCTGATGCCCCGAGCGATCCAAGCTGATATAATACTGGCGTGATGTCGGCATTGTAAAGTTCGGCCAATTTATGGATCAAATCCATCCTTACGCCTGAGTAGCCATGACTGAGGTTGATGATTTTGAGCAGTAAAATCGCCTTGCATATATCTACAGGTACCAGATCGCCCATACCACAGGCATGTGAAAGGACTAGGTTTTCCTGAAGTTTTTCGAGATTTTGGTCTGAAATCTGAACATTGCAAAGTGACCCAAAACCAGTATTGATGCCATAAATGACAATACCAGAATCCTTAATTTTTGATTCAAGATAGTTTCTGTTTCGATCAATTTTAGCAATGATGTCTTCAGAAAATTGGATTGATACCTTTGATTTTACCAATCGATGAAGAATAGATACACTCAGGACCTTACCGTCGATAATAAAATAGCTCATAAGTTTTGGCTTATATGATGCTTAATCATCACTTTCACCGCTATCACTGCCGTCACCTGCTACTTGAATGGGCTGATATTTTGCTTTGATTTTATTCTCTATTTCTAAAGCCAATTCAGGATTATCAGCCAAAAATTGTTTTGCACCTTCTCTACCCTGGGCTATTTTGGTGCCTTCATAGCTAAACCAAGACCCGCTCTTGCCGACGATATCTGTTTCCACACCCAGATCGATGATTTCTCCGGTTTTGGATATCCCCTCGCCAAATACGATATCGAAAGTTGCTACTCTAAATGGTGGTGCCAATTTGTTTTTGACTACCTTTACTTTCACTGGATTGCCTACTGTATTGCCGTCTTTATCTTTGATGGCAGTACCTGACTTACGGATATCCAGTCTCACAGAAGCGTAAAATTTCAAAGCATTTCCACCGGTAGTGGTCTCTGGATTGCCAAACATCACGCCAATTTTTTCTCTCAATTGATTGATAAAAATACAACAGCATCCCGTGCGTCCGATAGTACCTGTCAGCTTACGGAGCGCTTGTGACATCAATCTGGCTTGAAGACCCATTTTAGAATCTCCCATTTCACCTTCTATTTCACTACGTGGTACCAAAGCCGCTACAGAGTCTATGACTAATATATCTATCGCACCAGATCGTATCAGGTTTTCTGCTATCTCGAGGGCTTGCTCTCCATTATCAGGCTGAGAGATCAGCAATTCTTCTGTATTGACACCCAACTGTTCTGCATAAAATCTATCAAAAGCATGCTCTGCATCTATGATGGCAGCGATGCCTCCTCTTTTTTGGGATTCGGCTATAGCATGGATGGCCAAAGTGGTTTTTCCTGATGATTCAGGACCGTATATTTCTACCACTCTACCCTTTGGTAATCCGTTGATGCCCAAAGCAATATCTAATCCAAGTGATCCTGTGGAGATCGTTTCTATTTGCACCACTTGTTTGTCACCTAACTTCATGATCGTCCCTTTGCCATAGGTTTTATCTAGTTTGTCCATGGTAGCGGCAAGGGCTTTTAGTTTTTCATCTTTTTCTTTTGACATGTTCTTTTGAATTGAAATATTGTATTGAAATATGTACCTTTATTTTGGTAGAAACTTTTTCTTTCTTTCTTGTGTGATGCAATTTAAACGTTCAGACTTTGCTGACCAATCATCCAAAATTGGCTGGTAATAGAGAAAATAACTATATTTGATACATCACTGATCAGCAAAGATATGAAAAAAGCATATATATTTTAATCGTATTTGTTTTAATATTTTTTTATAAGAATACTATTGTTGTATATTAGCTTTGAAATTTTAAAAAAAAACATAAATGGAAGATCGACCTTGGTTAAAAAATTACCCTCCTGGCATACCTGCAAATATTGACCATACTAAATACGAAACACTCGTTGATTTTTTGAATGAGTGTTTTGAGAAATATGGTCCCAATAATGCTTTTGAGTGTATGGGCAAAAAAATCACTTACAAGCAGGTCGATCAACTTTCTACCCACTTTGCTGCTTATTTGCACTCCAGGGGTCTCCTGCCTGGGGATCGTATCGCACTGATGATGCCCAATCTACTGCAGTACCCTATAGCTGTATTCGGAGCTTTGAAAGCCGGACTGATCATAGTCAATACCAACCCACTATACACTCCACGTGAGATGTTGTTTCAGTTTGAAGATAGTGGAGTCAAAGCCATTGTGATCCTCGAAAATTTTGCAGCCAATCTTGGGTCGATATTGGACAAGACAAAAATAGAGATGATCATTACCACCAGTATAGGCGAAATGTTAGGTATTCTAAAAGGGACGATCGTCAATGCAGTCGTCAGGTATGTCAAAAGGTTGGTGCCTAAATATCAGATAGACAATACCGTCACCTTTAAACATGCTTTATCTGAAGGTCAGAAATTTAAGATCAAAGAGTTTAGTAATGGCGCTGAAGATGTGATCATCCACCAATATACAGGAGGTACAACGGGAGTGTCCAAAGGTGCCATGCTCACCAATGCCAATTTGGTGGCCAATATGATTCAGATACGCACCTGGATGCAAAATTATCTCGTGGAGAGCAAAGAGATCACTTTGTCACCGCTGCCCTTGTATCATATTTTTGCTTTTTCGGTCAATTGCCTGGCCATGTTGAGTTATGGTGCGCACACTGTCTTGGTGACCAATGCGAGGGATCTGAAATCAGTGATCAAAGAGTTTAAAAACAATAAAATCAGCTTGATGACTGGGCTCAATACGCTGTTCAGTGCATTGGCCAATCACGAAGATTTTGCAAGTTGTGATTTTTCTACATTGAAAGTCACTGTGGGTGGTGGTATGGCCATTCAAAAGGCAGTCGCTGAAAAGTGGCAGTCTGTCACAGGATGTCCACTTACCGAAGGATATGGTATGACTGAGTCCTCACCTTTGATCAGTGTCAATCCACTGGATGGTACTGCAAAGGAAGGTAGTATCGGCTTGCCAGTATCATCCACAGAGATCAGGATCATGGATGATGATGGCAATGAACTTGGTTTTGAGCAGGCAGGGGAGATCCAATGCAGAGGCCCTCAGGTGATGAAAGGATATTATAATCAACCTGGAGAGACTGCCAAAACCATCACTGCTGATGGGTGGTTATGTACTGGTGATATAGGCAAAATGGATGAAGACGGATTTCTCTACATTGTAGATCGCAAAAAGGATATGATATTGGTGAGCGGATTTAATGTATATCCCAAT
>JBATLS010000261.1:0-3011 GCA_049289435.1 Saprospiraceae bacterium
ATGGGTTAAAGCTTATTTTAAAGATACCTATTGGTCAGATGAGTTGGTGATCTTATCCCAGGCAGAAATAGAGCAACTCAATAATTCAAAAAATATCCTGTCATTTCACCCAGTAATGCCCATATATGCAACCATCAGCGAGCATGGCAACACAGTCTATATTTCGTTAAGTTTATTAATTAGCTTTCTATTATTTATCCCAATTTTCCTTGTCAGTGTCACAGATGATTTCATCCGACAAAAAGGATGGAGCACCTATCCATTGACAACATTATTGGCCATTTCTATCGCCATTTTTTTATATGCTTATTTACTTTCTGGTATGGAGTGGTTTTCCATCATCTTTAATCTGTTGGCAGTCAAAAATTTTATTTCGTTCTTATCCCTTTTTTACATCATAACACTTCTAAAATCAAAGACCACTCACCTTTCTTTTCTGAAAAGAGAAATATACAAATTTTTGGTGATCTCTATGTTCGGGACTATATCAGAATATGTTGGAGGTCATATAGTTAATAGCATTTATTCGAACTTCTTTAGTGAAAATGATGTAAATATAGGGGTAGGTTATTTAGACCTCAGAATTTTGGGATGGGTGAAATTCTATTTGTATTTCGCAGCGTCCAATTTTTTGGTAAATCTGATAAAATACCTGTGGTCATTGCGTAAGAAAGAAAAATCGCTCAATACAGCTTTAGCCTTGTCAAGAGAAACTTCAGCAGCCTTATCTATGCTCCATGCCCGTGTAAATCCACATTTTTTGTACAATTCGCTCAATACCATAGCATCTCTTGCCCATATAGACAAAAAAAAGACACAACAAATGGCCCTCCAACTGGTGAAATTCTACCAAAACTACAATGAAAATGGGCATACTCATCTGGTCTCTATCCAAGATGAATTGGCGATGCTCGATGCTTATTTGCAAATTGAAAAAATCAGATTTGGTGATCGTCTCAAGGTCGAAATATCAGTATCAGATGATTGTCAGGATGTCTCCATACCCAAATTTATCCTCCAGCCACTGGTCGAAAATGCCATCAAATATGGGTACGATCACGATACAGATGATATTTTCGTTCTGGTGAAAATAGAAAGGTCAGCAGGTATGCTACAAATAAAAGTTATGGATCACGGATTGGCTTTTCCGACAGACCTTCAAATAGGATACGGCATCTCCAGCATCAAAAAAAAGCTCAAACTTTTATACAATGATCGCCATAGTATTACCTTTGTCAACGAACCGAATAAGTATATAGAAATTAACTTGCCCGTCACTGCCCTTTAATATGGACAAATACAAAGCCATCATCATCGACGACGAACTACCGGCAAGAGTCAGACTTGCTGCTTTGACACTAAAGCACAAAGACAAAATCAATATCGTGGCTGAAGCCGACAGCGGTCATCAGGCGATACAAATGATCATCAGACATAAACCTGACCTACTGTTTTTAGACATTCACCTACCGGACATGAATGGATTTGAAGTGCTGAAATCATTGGATTATCACCCGTTCATCATATTTACCACCGCATATCAGGAGTACGCCATCAAGGCATTTGAAGTATATTCGGTCGATTATTTGGTCAAACCGATAGAAGAATCCAGATTTGGAATGGCCATCCACAAACTAACCAATTTTTACAGTTCTAGTCCCCACCAACATATCGATTACAATGTACTTGCTCAGGCATTCCATAAGTCGATTGCCAAGCCCAAGCAGACGACTCTTGCTGTCAAAAGCGGGACAAAATATGTATTGATAGACCATGAGGATATATGTTTTTTGAAAGCCGAAGACAAATATGTCCTGGTGTGTACCAAAGATGGAAAGTCGTATTTTTGTGATAAATCATTAGGTGCTTTGGAAGAAAACTTACCGCCCATATTCTTAAGAGCACATAGGTCTTACATCATACATCAATCCTGGATAGCAGAGATACATCGATATTTCAAGGGCAGGCTCATGCTGGTGATGGATGATGTCCAGCGCACCACCATCATAACTTCTGATAGCTACACCCCATCATTAAAAGCTACCTTGGGTATTTGAATTAAGGTCATCCAGGGTGAAAATTTTGATATAAAATTCCTTTTCGGAAATTATTACTTGAATACTTGCGTTATACATAGAGAAATTTAATTGCAAAAACACATTTGATTTATATGAAAATTTTCCATTGTTTGGCATATATCCAGAGCAAAGTCAGTGCTATGGGTGTGAAGTTGGTGTACTCGGCATTGCTGATGATCTATGCTTATAAATCCGAAAGAACACCATCCTGGGCCAAAAGAATCATCATTGGAGCGATGGCATATCTACTATCGCCTATAGACACCATCCCTGATTTGACGCCTTTTATCGGGTTTACAGATGATTTGGGCGTGCTCAGTTTTGCTTTGGTCACGATCGCTTGCTATATCGACGAAGATGTACGTCAGAAGGCCAAAACCAGACTGAATAAAATGTTTACCAACCCAAGTGAAAAAGATATCAAAGCGGTGGACGATTGCTTGTGATGGATACAAATTTGATAAGAAACCAAGTTTTACCCATCTATGCGTCCAATCATAGTAAAATACGAAGCTAAAAATTTCATTTTGGTTCGAATTTGATCTATTTAGAGTATGGTTTTATGAGAAGACAAAGCATTTCTTTCACTGACCCAAATGATGATTGGTTAAAAAGTCAAATTGACAATAAAGAATATTCAAGTAAGAGTGAATTAGTCAATGATTTAATTAGACAGGCACGCAATCAACAAAAGGAGATAGACTGGATAAGAATGAAAATTGAAAATGCTGAATTAAGCGGATTTACATCTGATAGTAAAGCTGAAATTTTGAAACAGTCGAAATCTTTATTGATTGAATAAATATACCTTCAGAATACCAGACTTCTCGCAATTATATTTGCGTTGAAAATATCAAATTCAATTGCCATTGGCTTTAGCCAGTGGACAATAAATGCAAATATTATTTGGCTTTAGCCAAAAATAAATGGCTA
>JBATLS010000262.1:0-5015 GCA_049289435.1 Saprospiraceae bacterium
GGGACTTTAAAAATATTCAGAACAGAGCACACAGATTTAAGAAAATGATTTTTAGGGTTCAGCTTAGGAGGGTCAATGTCCAGACTTATGTAAAACTGTCTGTATCTGGGATAGTCCACTGTTGATATGGAAAATAGATGACCATCTTGCGTCCATTCGTTTTCAAAACCACCATACATATTTTCAGCACCATAACCTATCGCTACATTTAACCATTTGGGCCACTTATTGTCTTTGGCTAAAAATGAGTGAACATTGATAGAAGCCCAGTATGTCTGAGTATTATAATCTTTTAGAAATCTTTCAAAAAAATTATTACCATATAAATCTTCTGTCCTTTCTGACAAAGAGGACGTCGCTATTTGGTCATTTGAAAATATTTTTGTGGTAGGATATTTTTTGGGATTGGAGGAGACTTTGATTGCGATTCTTTGGTCATCCCAAAAGTGTTGCTGTAGTGCAAAAGTACTTGCTCCTGCTATATTTGCGCCCATATCACCGATAGAAAAGCCCCATTTTGACGAAAAGCCATCCATGATTTCGACGGCACTTTGGTACATTAAGCCCACTGCCACTCCAGAGATAATACTTCTTTTTTTATTCATGCCCGACCATCTGGCCAACTTATAGTTGAGCGCCGTATAGAAGTAATTGGTATGTATGTGTCCTATCTTGTCCATTTGCTTCCACTCATCCCAGTCATTGAATGTATGAAAAGGCTCTAACTCATATTTTTTATACCAAATATTATATAATCCTATCGAAAAGGCAGTAAATGTGGTCGCTGAAAAAGCGTATATCCCTGCAACTCGTTTTTTATGGAGTGTATCTGAAGGTTGAAATAATGATTGGGCGGACAGGCAGTCACCTATCCAACATAAAAAAAAACATATCATAAACCTCCTTACCAATGATAAAAATTTTGGGTAAAGATACTCCATTGATAAGTAAATGATGGATCGCCATATCTAATTTTTTTATAAACATGCTCGATATCTTCATTTCTAACAGTCGTTTAACTGATTTCTCTTAAAGTAGCACATTGGTATTAACCTATTATAAATCAAAAACTAAATTGTATTAATTCCCACAAATACAATGGTTTATATAAATATATTTTGGTTTTTATTCCTAATTTTGATAGTCTAATTTGCTAATATCTTATTAAAAAAAATGTGTTAAATACAGATTGTTAGTTTTAATATTAAAAAAATGCAGTATCTTTCGAGGTCGAAACAAATAAAATTTCCGGTATTATGGGGTATAGGTTACTTAATATATTGTTGCTGCTTTTGATCACTGTGAGCATCTCCTTTGCACAGGAGCTGCACTATTCGTACTACCACTTCACACCCCTCAATGTCAACCCTGCCAATGCTGGTGCTTTTTCGGGTTCGTATCGGGTGAGTGGTATATTTTCGGACAAACAAGCTGCATTTTCACCTCGACCATTCAGGACAGTCACATTGTCTGCAGATGCACCTATCATAAGGGGTATTCGCAAGCAGGACTGGATAGGCATCGGTATTGAGATGGATGTCATCGGAAATTCAGGCTCATTCATCGGCAATGAAAACAATCAGGATCCATCCCAAATTGCCAGCGGATCGACACAATCTTGGACATTTATGAAGATAGGAGGTGCTTATCATTTGTCATTGGATAAAAAACAAACCAGCATATTGACATTAGGAGCTCAGTACCTCAACGGGAGCAGGGATTTCCAGAAGCTGAGTGATTTTGACGGCAGAGTGAGGAGACAGACTGGTTTTCCGGATCTGGATATCATTACATTCAATAATGGTCCTGCTGGATCAGGAAGCGGTGGAGGCAATACAGATCCAAACCAAGTAGCATATAGTGCATACAAGGATTTGAGCGTAGGAATATTGTACAATGCCCGAGGCAAAACCACAGACCTAAGATTGGGGATTGCCGCAGAGGGATTATTGAATGCTGGCATAGGTTTCAGGCCAGGGAGTCTCAACAAGGATTCTATAGAGACTAAGAGTTTTGGGCTCAATATACATGGATCATATGACATGGAGATCAATCCAAAGACGACACTGGAGTCAGGTGTATATTATTACAGCCTCGGACCATCATGGGCAGTCAATCTCAATAGTCAGGCGTGGTACAAAGTCAATCCCGAAAAGGATTTCAGAGCAGGAGCGGGAGTTGGGTTGAGAAATCTCAGAGCAGCTATTATTTACTTAGGTGCTGAGTTTAAAGACTTAAGGATTGGTTTGGCTTATGATATTACACTTTCATCTGCTACATTAGGAGACAGATCAGTAGGCGGATTTGAACTGGCAGCGAGATATATGGGTAAAATATATAAAAAACCCAAAACAAAACCAGTCATCTTTTGCCCAAGACTATAATAATGTTATATAAAAATCAAATATTCCACAGTTAATACATTTTAAATGCTTTTATTAAGATTAAAATTTGGAGTTTTATTTTGTTTGTTTGCGCTGATAGTTGCCGCTCAGCCTATATCATCCAATACCTATGAGAGCATGATAGAGACGGCAGTAATGTCTGCAGATAATAACGACTATATCAACGCTATAGAGTGGTTTGAAAAAGCATACAAAGAAAGCAAAGACCCTAATTTACAGGTGGCCATAGGAGATATGTACATGTTGCTCAGAGACTATCCTCGGGCAGAAAAAATATATGAGAGAGTCATCAAAAGAGACAAGCAAGATGAGTTTTTTGACCTCAGGCTAGATTACGCCAAGTGTATGAAGTATCAGGGCAAATACAAACTCGCCCTTGATGAATTGAATAGCTTTATTTCTACTACCGAGAGTGATTCACTCCGAAATGAAGCAAAATTGGAATTGAAAGGCATCCTTCAGATGGAAAAATATCCTGAAAACATAGAAGCTGCCATAAGTTTTGCCTCTGAAACGGTCAATTCTCCATCTGCGGAGTCATCGCCAGCAATATATACAGATGGGACACTATATTTTTCGAGTCTCAACTCCAAGTCTCCCACAGTATTGGACGGCAATGAAAAAGAATATCATGCAAAAATATATAGCTCCGCCAGAGACCCACAAGGTGTGTATGGAAAAGCTGTAGCATTGGACGAGGCCATCAACAGGATCAATTTTTTCAATACAGGGGTATCTTTTTCTGCCGATGGCAAGCGCATGTATTTTACCCGAGCCAAATACAATAATAATGGTATAGAAGACTCACAGATCTACCTGTCCAGCAGAAATGGGGATAAGTGGTCACCACCCTACCCTATCGCATCACTTGGCGGACCACACAAATCCAAACATCCATATGAAGGAGATTTATTTGGCGGTCGGGTCTTGTATTTTGTATCAGATATGCCAGGTGGTAAGGGTGGATTTGATATCTATTACTCCCCTATCAATGGAGATACTTATGGTACGCCTGTCAATCTCGGTGATGCCATCAATACCAGCAAAAATGAAGAGTCTCCATTTTATAAAGATGGCACCTTGTATTTTAGCAGCAACGGCCATCCAGGTATGGGGGGTATGGACAATTTCTTTTCGGAGTGGGATGGTAAGAAGTGGAGCGACCCCGCCAATATGGGCTACAATTACAATTCGTCGTATGATGATACCTTCTTGAGATTCAATCAGAGTGGTACATCCGGCTTTTTGGTATCCAATCGTACACATCCCGACAAAAAGAGATTTAAAGGCACAGAGACGTGTTGTGATGATATTTATTTGATTCAGATCAGAGATTTGGTCATAGATTTCAAGGCCATAGTCAATAATGAGGCCGGGCCTTTGGAAGGCGCAACGGTCGAATTGTTTTTGGATGGTAGAAAACTGGCGATAGATAGTAAGACCAATTTTATGAACAATGATTTTACATTTTTGCTCGATGCTGACAAGTCATATAGGGCGTATTTCACGAGAGAAGGATATTTTCCTGATTCTGTAAGTTTCAATACCAATGGTATATTTGATGACTACACTGTAAGCAAAACGGTCACACTTAAAGCCAAACCTGTGGCTCCCAACAGGGTTGTATCTCGCAATCAACCTATATTGCTAAAGAGTATCTATTTTGACTTCAATGATGACAAAATACTACCCGCAGCCGAAGATGATCTGGGATATCTCAAGTCACTGATGGATAAGTATCCCGATATGGTGATAGAGCTGTCATCTCATACCGATAGTCGTGGTGATAATGATTTCAATAAAAAATTGTCTCAACGCAGGGCCAATTCGACCAAAACCTGGCTGGTAGATGAAGGGGTGCAAGCGGATAGAATCAAAGCTGTAGGATATGGCGAGACCAAATTGATCAACAAATGCAAAGACAACGTACGTTGCTCCGAGGAGGAACATCAGATGAACCGTAGATCAGAATTTCAGATCATCGCTGGACCACAAACCATAGAGATCAAGGGGGAAAATTAGGATGGGATTTTAAAAATTTCATCTTTTACCTGTTGATATCATTCAAAAATCTATAGCCAAATCAAAATCAAAGAGAGCAGACATGGTAACACCTAGTGCTACCGAAATCTTATATGCCTGTGAAATACTGGTATTAATTTTTCCAAGTTCTATGCGATTGATTTGTGATAATTCTACATCGCATAGATTGGCCAGATGCTCTTGAGAGTAACCACGCCCCAACCGTAGCTCACGGATACGATTTCCGAAACATGCAATATAGACTTCATTGCGCAATCTTGCCATTGCGCAAGATTTGTCATATATTTTTTAATTAATTTAGGCATATATGCTTAATTTTATAAATTTTTGTTAGTTTTGATTTATAATATTTAGAGTATGTTTAAATTTTCATGTTTGAGCGAAAGCGAGAAAATTTAATTTTAGACAAGGTATATTTTGCCGTCGTAACTGGTAGTTACAACAAAAAATATAACGCAGTATAAAATGAAATTTGCCGCTTGCAGACAAATGATGGAATTTTAAACATACTCTTAGCTGATAAAATGGGAAACAATAAAAATTGAATAACTTTATGGTCTGTAATCA
>JBATLS010000263.1:0-4833 GCA_049289435.1 Saprospiraceae bacterium
ATTCTATACCAAGCTCTTTACAGATTATCCGACATTGCGCAAAATGTTTCCATCCAATATGGAAGGGCAAAACAAAAAATTGATTGACATGCTGTATGCCATAGTGATCCACATCGATCATTTGGACAAAATGACTGAAGAAATGGCTGCCATGGGCATCAGGCATCACGAAGTATATGGGGTACAGCCCGAGCATTATAAAATTATAGGTAATACACTCATTTGGACCCTGCAAAAAGGGATGGGAAAAGACTGGGATGACGCAATCAAACATGCCTGGATCAACTGCTATAGCGAAATGAGTGCAATGATGTTAGCACCTAAGCAATGTATATTAAAATAGGCAGTTTAGTAAAATCAAAGGATCAAAATATGTATGACCTAAATATCTATAATAAAAATAATTAACATTGTTATACTCACTTACAAAGGCATTAAACATCATCTAATGGCTACTATGTAGTATATTTGAACTTCATAAAAATGATTATCACCATGAAGTTCATTATAAGCATACTGATTTTCTCCTGTCTGACTCTTAACAGTTTTGGGCAAGTAAAAAAAACCAAAAAGACAACAAAGACATTTACCACCAATAAGTATGAGGACTTAGTGTCTCTGTACAAAGAATGGAGGGCATTTGAAAAACCACCTTTACTCAATGGTGAACCGGACTACAGAGCAGTGACCTTTACGAAGCGATGGCCGACCTTCAAACAATTGAATGCAAAACTTAAAGCCACTGATACCACTTCATGGCCGATAGCAAATCAGGTAGATTGGGTACTGGTCTGGGCAGAAATGAATGGCTATGACTTCAATCATCGCATCCTGAAACCTTGGGTGCGTGATCCGGCTTATTACAAATGTGTCTGGACACACCAGAGCGATGTACCCGCTCATGAAGGACCTACCAATCATGGTACGACAGAGTTGTGGACTTACGCATTTCCATTATCTCTTACCGAAAAAACGAGGTTGATCAACGATCTGAAAATCATAGCACCATTATACCAACAAGCCAAAATCAACCTAACGGGAAATGCCAAAGACTTGTGGATCACCGGCATCAGAGATATTAAAAATCAGAGCAACGTTTTGATGAAATTAAAAAGCCAGCCAAATGTTGGAGAAGACAATGAGTTGATTGCAGTGATCGACGCTGCCATCGCAGCTACCAATGATTTTTCTGCCTGGTTGGAGCTAAAATCTACATCAAAAACCGGCCCATCCGGTATAGGCAAAGAAAACTATACATGGTACATTCAAAATGTACACCTCGTGCCATTGACCTGGGATGATGAAGTCATGATACTCAAGCGCGAACTGGCTAGAGCATGGTCCTCACTAAAACTGGAAGAACACAGAAACAGACATCTACCTAAATTGGCCGATGCTAATTCGCCTGAAGCATATGATAAAATGGCCGACGATGCAGCTAAGAGCCTCATGACCTTCTTAGATAAGCTAGATATTCTGACTGTAAAACCCTATTTTGATTCGGCTCTCAGAGAGCATTTAGGTGAATATATACCTAAAGAAAAGCGCAATTTTTTCACCATTGGAGAGCATTATGACCCAAGGCCTTTGTATTCTCATTTTTACCATTGGTTTGAATTGGCCAGGATGAAATATGAGCCCCATGCCAGTGAAATAAGAAGAGAACCATTATTATACAATATTTTTGACTCACGAAACGAAGGTATCGCTACAGCTGTAGAAGAAATTTATATGCAGGCAGGTCTATATGACGATAGTCCGAGGAGCAAAGAAATTGTTTATATCATGATCGCTCAGCGAGCTGCGAGAGGTTTGGGTTCATTGTACGCTCATGCCAACGAAATGACCAGTGAGCAGGCGGGCGGAGTTCATTCAGAATACACACCGCGTGGATGGATGAAAACAGAAAAAGATTTGCTGATATTTGAGCAGCATCTTTATCTCCGTCAGCCCGGGTATGGTACGAGCTATATTACAGGCAAATATTTGGTAGAAGATGCGATGGCAGAGTTTGCCCGACTCAAAGAGTCACAAAATCAACCATTTGAAATCAAAGATTTTTTTGATACGCTCAATGAAATAGACAATATTCCGATTTCGCTCGGGCACTGGCAGATGACAGGATCAAAGGCACATCTGAAACGGATATTGAAGTAAAGCAAACTTACTTCATATTTCAATTTGACAAATTATTTTTTCAGTAGAGCAAATAAGCGTTAAATCATTTATCTGTGATATTTGTTATTATTTTTTAATTTTACTAATTATTTAAAAGTGAAAAGTGAATAAAATTAAATTTATTGATCTCTTTTGTGGTATAGGAGGTTTTCGATCTGCTATGAATCAGGCATGTTTAGAGAATGACTTGATACCTGAGTGTGTTTTTTCATCTGACATTGATACATATTGCCAGGAAAGTTATGAAGCCAATTTTGGACATAGACCGATGGGTGATATAACAAAAATTGACGAAAATGACATACCAGATCATGATATACTATTTGCTGGTTTTCCTTGCCAGCCATTTAGTATAATTGGACAAATGCATGGATTCAATGATGTAAGAGGCACTTTATTTTTTGACATTGCACGGATTATAAAGCACAAAAAACCTAAGTCATTTATTCTTGAAAATGTTAAACAGCTTGTGGGTCATGATGGCGGAAGAACTCTAAAGACAATTATAAAAATATTAGAAAAGGAATTGGGATACTCGGTAAAATTTGCTGTATTAAATGCTTTAGATTATGGATTGCCGCAGAAACGAGAACGAGTCATCATTGTGGGACACCAAGAGCCTATAATGTTTAGCTTTCCTTCGCCCGTTAGACCATTCAAACCTCTTTCAGAAATTCTTGAAAAGAAGGTTGACAAGAAATATTATGCATCTGAATATATTGTAGAAAAGCGAAAGAATACTCATAAATCAGCGTATAATTTATCAATTTGGCATGAGAACAAAGCAGGTAATATTTGCTCCTACCCTTATTCCTGTGCCTTACGAGCAGGTGCTTCATACAACTATTTACTTGTAAATGGAGAACGAAGACTAACACCCAGAGAAATGTTTCGACTTCAAGGATTTCCAGATAGTTACAAAATTGTAGTTGCTGATGGACAAGCAAGAAAACAAGCAGGGAATGCAATACCGGTAAATTTAGTAAAAGCAGTTATTTTAAAGTTACTGCCTTTCGTGGCTGATACATTGGATATGACTTCTGTTTTAAGGGACTATGAAGTTAGCTATGGAGAATAATAGAACGCCTAAATTAAGAACTGTAAATAAGTCAGTTTCGGCTTTTCCATTAAATGAATTTCCAAAAGAATTTCCTTTTCTACTAGGTAAGGAATTGATTTATCTTCTTGCATCTAAAGGTAAACCCGAACTTGAAGGATCTGAATGGGAAAGCATTTTTGCTTCCTGCATCGGAGCAGAATGGAAACCTTCAAATGTTGGTCTTGATGATGTTGTAATGGGTAATACAGCTTGGGGTGCAAAATCCATTAAATCAACAAAACCTTCTAAGCAAAAACGTGTAAGACTCATATCGGGTAGAAATTCGCCTAATTATTCTTTTGGAGAAAGAAGTGATCAAAAAATGGATTCAGCTTTGATAGGCAAATTTGTTCTTGAAATTTGGAATGAGAGGGTATCTTCTATTAGAGAAAAATTTAAACATTTACGTACAGTTGTTTTGATAAAATCTAACGATCTGTCAGAAGTTATAGTTTTTGAGTTTGACACCATTCGGTATGACTACAAATTGTATAACTGGGAATGGAATAAAAATAACAACCTTGTTGGCACAAATAAAAAGACTGGAGAACATTGCTTTACTTGGCAACCTCATGGATCACAATTTACCATCATAGAAGAAGTTCCTGAAAACTGCTTAGTTATCCAAATTAAAAAACCTGAAATTCTGGATAAAGATCAAATTTTGAAAGCTTTAGGGTTTGATAAATCATGGATTACAATAACTAAAAGATAAAGAACTTCATATATAATATAAACTTACTTCATCTCCAAAATTATAAACTCATACGGCTCTACTTTAAAGTGTTCGTAATCGGCCCTGACTTCCATTGTTTTACCAGACCAGAGATCGGTTAAGGTGTTTTTCCATGGTCCATTTTGTTTGAAAAGTTCCCAAGTCAGATAGGTAGTGTGTTTGCTGAAGTTGTAGATACAGTATATTTTAGTCTCATTTTTTTGTCGAATATATACCGCTATGTGTTTGTTGAAGGTAGTGACCCAATGAGTATTGTTGAGATCTGCCATGACATCATGACGTTTTCTCATATCGAGCAACCGTTTCGTAGATAAAAAAATCTGATTTTCTATGGTGTTGGCTTTTGTAGTCAATTTGACTTTTTTCCAATCTATCACAGGTCGGTGCATCCACCTGTTGTCATCACTTCTGGATGGGTCTCTCTCAAAGTTATAGTCATTGGTATATCCCAATTCATCACCATAAAAGAGCATCGGTATGCCTCCCAAAAATATAGCATGCGCCTGCATCAAAATGATTTTCTGGATAGAAAGCTGGATTTGCTCATTATCTTTTTTGTTGATAGCATCTTCCAGTCCACAGAGTGATGCTAAAGTACCACTGATACGTGCATCCTGAGTCTTAGGGTTGACTGCAAAAAGTGCGCCTTTTGAGACACTGGTTTGATACTCCCCGGAATAATAATTTTTTAAAAATCTACGGTGTTCATATGGGTTGAAACCTGCATCCCGAATGGCTTCATCATCAAATCCCAGTCCTATATCATCATGACACCTTGTGTAGGTGATCCAAGTACAGTCATCCGGTTTTTGCTGGAGTG
>JBATLS010000264.1:0-2152 GCA_049289435.1 Saprospiraceae bacterium
GGCCTGCAGGTACGCGCATTTATGTGCATGGGGGCATAGTGCGAGATACATCGTCTATTTATAATGATGGATTGATGGTATTTCTCAAAAATGGCTCTCTTGACTCCCGAGGTACCATAGCACAGCCTGTAGTAATACAAGGCGATAGATTGGAGAAAGACTTTGAAGATGTCAAATCCCAATGGGTTGGAATGTTATTTTGGCAACAAAGCATCAACAATAAACTCAGCAATACCATCATAAAAAACTCCATCATCGGGATTAGGGCTGATTCGATGGCACAGTTGTCGATGTATGCGTGTCAGATCCACAATACTGGAGGGACAGCACTGATCGGAAGACATGCCAATATTTACGCAGAAAATTGCCTGTTTTCAGACAATGCGGCTTATGGCATACAGCTCACATACGGGGGCAAATATACATTCAATTATTGTACAGTTGGAAATTATCAAGGGCAAAATGCAGCCATTTATATGGATGATGTGCACTGTGAAGACTTCTTTTGCTCCGCAGATACTCGCAGGCTAAATCATTTGAAAGCTACTTTTGCCAATTGTATTTTTGCGGGCAATGATAAAGACGAGGTCCAATTAAACAGATATGGTAAAGGTCAGGTCAATTTTGATTATATGTTTAAAAACTGTGTGGTCAAAGTAGATGAGCTTATTCTGCCGAATAATTATCCTGATTTTTTTGATTTTTGTACGTCATGTATCAATGTCAAAAGTACTGACAAGCTATTCCTAAAAAGAAATGATGGTGATTTCAGACTAGATACCATGTCAGTTGCTTTGGGCAAAGCCTTGCCATTGGCCAACGTACCCCGAGATATCATCGATAAAGTCCGAAAGACAAAGCCTGATATCGGTTGCTTTGAGTTTTAGTTTTTTTTTAATGTGGATGTTTAGTTTATAATGTTTCGAATATATACTTATCCAAGTAATAATAAACCATATATCCTTCTTTATGCAACACCTTGCTGACAAAATTCTTCAATTTTATGCTTCTGTAACCTTGGACTCGGCTTTGCCGCAGCAGATACAAGTCATGAATCCATATGCAGAGAGTGAAGAAGTACGGAGACTATGTGGATTGTTTTACCGCAAATATTATGCGGACACATCCCCAAGGAAACTCATATTGGGGATCAACCCTGGTAGGTTGGGCGCAGGTGCTACTGGCATCCCATTTACCGATACTAAGAGACTTGCGGAAGCTTGCGACATCACTTGTGAAGGACTGCATACTCATGAGCCTTCTTCCGTGTTTATATACGAAATGATCGAAGCCTTTGGTGGTCCTGAGCTGTTTTACAGCCAATTTTATATCAATTCTGTCTGTCCTCTGGGCTTTACCAAAAATCAGGATACTGGCCAACTTGTCAACTACAACTATTATGACTCCAGAGAATTGTCACATAGCGTGAGCCAATTTATCATTGATAATATCCACCAACAGATTGCCATCGCTGGACATAGGGATGTGGCTTTTTGTCTGGGCACAGGAAAAAATTATGCTTACCTAAACAAACTCAACCGAACCCACCAGTTCTTTAAAGAGATCATCCCATTGGAGCATCCCAGATATATCATGCAGTATAAAAATAAGACCAAGGATCTGTACATTGATGATTATATCAGGAAGCTTACACGGGCATAGCGGAGGTTTGTTTCTTGCTCCGTATGAATTTGGAGCCACTATAATGGGTGTCCTAAGTTATTTGGACGAGAAGAAAATATAACCTTAGTGTTTCTATTGATAATTTGTAACTATTTAGGTATCGAAACCTTTGAATTGTTTTTATCAATTCCGTATGCAAGCAGAAAGGATTTTTGCCTCTTATACCAATTTAATAAAAAACTGTGTCATTGCTTCCTTTGTGTTTTACTTTAGCGCACATTATGATAAAACTTAATACCTTAGTGCAATTTGTGGTAAATCCAACAACCTCAGCGCACTTTGTGGTAAAACTTATAACCTTTGTGTTCTTTGTGTAAACCTTTGTGTCCTTTGTGGTAAAAAAAATCATAGTGTCCTTTGTGGTTTTCCTTAGTGATCTTTGTGGTAAAACCTAACAACCTTTGTGTTCTTTGTGTAAACCTTAGTGTCCTTTGTGGTAAAAAAAATCTTAGTGCCCTTTGTGGTTTTC
>JBATLS010000265.1:0-7998 GCA_049289435.1 Saprospiraceae bacterium
AAAATCAATGTCTTATGAACCTGACTTCAAAATAATCGCCTCATTTAGTCCACTAAATTTGTTGATTATTTTATCGCCAGAACCATAATCTCTTGATTTACAACTAAGAAAAATTTTAAACATACTCTTAATATTTACTCTACTACTAAGTTTTCATTCTTCCCATTTTATAATGTTTGGCCCTAAATTATCGATCAAGGAGATGCCATATATAGCAAAAATTTTGAGTATCTAATTTCATACGATCAATAAAAATTCTTTCTTTTCCGTTTTAGATATTAAAAATTTATAGTTTTGCGGCGTATTGAGAAGTTTTAGCTATTTAGAGTATGTTTAAATTTTCATGTTTGAGCGAAAGCGAGCAAATTTAATTTTAGACAAGGTATATTTTGCAGTGGTAACTGGTAGTTGCAACGAAAAATATAACGCAGTATAAAATGAAATTTGCCGCTTGCAGACAAATGATGGAATTTTAAACATACTCTTATCTTATTATACTCATGAGAATAGCTCAAAACAATTATTAATTATAAAAGTCAAGATGGAATGGCAAAAAACTTACTGATCGTAGAGTCCCCTGCAAAAGCTAAAACGATAGAAAAAATTCTTGGCGGTGACTTTGTCGTCAAATCGAGTTTCGGGCATATCAGAGACCTGGAAAAAGGAAATAAGGGGATAGATATCGAAAATAATTTTGAGCCATCTTACGTAGTATCTCCTGAAAAAGTCAAAGTCGTCAGAGAGTTAAAAGATTGGGTTAAAAAATCATCTGAAGTATGGCTTGCTACGGACGAAGACAGAGAAGGGGAAGCCATTTCCTGGCATCTTTGTAAGGAATTAAAGTTAGATTTGAGGACTACAAAAAGAATTGTTTTTTCTGAGATCACTAAGCCCGCCATCCTAAAAGCGGTTTCTAACCCTAGGTTGGTCGATGTAAATCTTGTCAATGCGCAGCAGGCACGGCGTATTTTGGATAGAATAGTAGGATTTGAACTGTCAGAGGTATTGTGGCGAAAAGTTAAAAATAAACTCTCTGCAGGACGGGTACAATCAGTGGCTGTCAAACTCATAGTAGAAAGAGAACGGGATATACAACAGTTTCAAGTAGAGCCATTTTTTAAAATTACTGCGATCTTTGATGTGGACAATGGACGTGGAGAGATCGTACCACTAAAGGCTGAATATACTACCCGGCTTGGAAATAAAGAAGAAGCTGGAGACTTTCTGGCTAAATGCAACGGTGCAGCTTTTACAATAGCTTCTATAGAAAAAAAGCCGCTCAAAAGAAGTCCGGCAGCACCATTTACCACTTCGACACTCCAGCAGGAAGCGAGTCGTAAATTAGGTTTCTCCGTCAATCGAACCATGTCCACGGCTCAACGATTGTACGAAGAAGGGTTGATCACGTACATGAGGACCGATTCGTCCAATCTTAGTGAGACGGCAGTTGCTCAAATAGCTAAAGAAATAGAAAGCAGCTTTGGCAAAAATTATCTACATCTAAGAAAATTTAAATCTAAGACAGCCAATGCTCAAGAAGCCCACGAAGCAATACGACCTACTTATATAGAGCGTCAAAATTTGGGACCTGACAGAGATCAGCAAAAACTATACGACCTGATATGGAAGCGTACCATCGCATCACAGATGTCTGATGCTGAGTTAGAAAAAACAGTGGTCAAAATCAATATTTCGACCCTGAAAGACAAACAATTGGAAGCCGTAGGCGAAGTGCTGAAATTTGATGGTTTTTTGAAAGTATATCTTGAGTCAACGGATGATGAATCAGAAGATGAAGATGCCAAAGGAATGTTGCCTCCATTGAAGCTACAGCAATTGCTCCTACTCAATAATATGGATGCCACTGAGAGTTTTACAAGACCTCCGGGGCGATTTACAGAAGCAAGTCTGGTCAAAAAACTGGAAGAGTTAGGTATCGGTCGCCCTTCTACGTACGCACCTACGATATCAAAGATCATGGAAGAAGAGCGTGGATATGTGACCAAAGAAAGTAGAGAAGGAGTGGAGAGAACTTTTACCCAAATATCTCTCAAAAACGGAATCATTCAGACCAAATTGAAATCTGAAGTAACAGGGACGACTAAAAACTGCCTCTATCCTTCTGATCTGGGTATGGTGGTGAGTGATTTCCTTTCAGAGCATTTTGGTGATATCATGGATTACGGGTTTACAGCCAATGTAGAAGACGACTTGGATAAAATAGCCACTGAAGGATTGGATTGGAAGGGTATGTTGAAGAATTTTTATGGCCCATTTCACCACTCTGTAGAGGATACTATGGAAAATGCTGAGCGGGCCAAGGGGAAGCGGGAGCTCGGTAAGGATGCTGCATCAGGATATTCGGTGATCGCCCAGATGACCAGATATGGACCCGTGATTCAGATCGGGGACAGAGAGGAGGTAAAGGAAGATGAGAAGCCTAGATTTGCCAGTTTATTGCCAGGACAATCATTAGAGACCATTACCTTTGATGAAGCCATGGAACTTTTTAAACTGCCCCGTACAGTAGGTCAATATAAAAATGAAGAAGTCATAGTCAATACAGGAAGATATGGGCCATACTTAAAAATGGGTGAATTGTACATTAACTTACCCAGGACGGCAGATCCTATGACCATAAGTATGAGCGAAGCATCAATACTTATCGAAGCTAAGATAGATGAAAATGCACCCATAGGACATCATAAGTCTCTCCCAATCACAAAAGGCAAAGGTCGATTTGGCCCCTTTGTTAAATGGAATAATTTATTTGTCAGCATCCCTGCAAGGTATAAGATAGAGACCATCACTACCGAACAGGCCATAGAAATCATAGAAGCTAAAGTGCATAAAGAAGCCAATAGGTATATCCAGCACTGGCCTTCAGAAAAAATAAGTATCGAAAACGGAAGATGGGGTCCGTACATCAAATTTGGTAAAAAAAATCTCAAAATACCAAAAGTCGATGGTGTGAAAATAGAAGATAGCGAACTCTTGAGTATATCATTGGATAAGGTGAAATCATGGATCGAAGCTGAAGTACCCGATGCTTTCAAAAAAAGTGACCCTAAAAAGAAGAAATAATTTTGAATAATGCCCTCTATGTCATTGAATAATTTTCAAAGATTAAATGTTAAATAGACTTATTCATAGGATGAACCTGTGTGAGAAAATACAAGAATTCAATTCTTTTTTTTGTATTAATACTTTGTTAACTAACAATATACTGGGTTTATTTGTCTTTATATATACAAAACAGCGATAACATGAGTTCCATATATAAGATTGGTATTTTTTTAATCTTACTCTATTCATCTGCAACAGTGCATGCGCAAGCACTTGAAGAAGAGATTGGATTTGTATATGTAAAAGCAGAATATTTGTACGAGACGGGAAGATTTGACGAGGCAGTGACGAGTTACAATATTGTGATCAGCAAAGATGCTGCGTTCAAGGATGCCTTGATTCATCGTGGATTTGCAAAATATGCGCTCGCTGCTTATAAAGGAGCAAAAATGGATGCAGTGCAATCCATTGATCTAAAAGGAATCAACAGTGAAGCAGCCGCTTTGCTCGGACGTGCTTTTGCTGCTATGGGCGATCTTGAAGCGGGTGCCAATAGTCTAACTGCAGCCATATCTCTGGATGAAAAAAACGTGAAGTATTATGAGTGGCGTGCCTCCATTTTCGAAATGCAGAAATTGTTGATTAAAGCCTGTAGTGACTATGAAAAAGCAATGAATCTGGGAAGCCTTTCTGCTGAAGTAAAGGCAAAAAATCTCTGCGGCATTGCTAAAAATAAACAAGTAAGCAACTACCAACCCGTGGCTATTAAGCAACCTGACCCAGTAACTGCTCCACCCACCAGTGAGCCCAAATCCGAAAATATTCCTTCGTCTTTTCCTAGTAATGATGAAAAAACCAGAGATTCCACCAGCACGGGTGATGTCACCCAAACCATACCTCCTACTTCTGATCAACCGAATATCTCTACTACCCAGGATACTCTAAAAGGTGATGGTTTCATGATGGATGACTCCGAGCCTTTTGTTGACGAAAACCTCCCTAAAAATGATGATTCTGTCAATAAGTTTGTAATAGATGATGATCTTTTTATTGAGATTTCGGGTCAAGAGTTGGGCCTTCGCAGCATAAAAGAAATACCCAGCATATTGATTTTGGCCAATGAAAATGGTAACGTCACTGTCAATATTTGTGTAAATAAAGAAGGAGTGGTAACAAAAGCCGAATTTAATGCAACCTTGTCAACGATCGCAAAGAAAAGTATGGTTTCTCTGGCTCTTAGGAAGGCAAAAGAGTTTGAATTTCAGCCTGGTAAATATGACATGCAATGTGGCGTCATGATCTTTCATGTCAAAGGCAGCTAATTCTGTATCTCGGCAAAACACTTGAGTGCATATTGACTTTGAAATGGTTTTGGGCTGTAATAGGTAATTCATTATATATTTTTAGGTTATATTTCAAGATTGAGTCCACTCCAAAAAGGCAAAAATAAAGAAATGGCACAAAGTCTCTGAGTCACATAGTTTCACAAAGATCAAAATATCAAATATTTACGATTTGTTATTCTTTGTGACTCTTAGTGTTTTTGTGCCTTAGTAGCAAAAATAAACATTTCGGAGTAGTCTCAAGATGTACTTCTTTGATATTCAAAACTAACACTTGCCCAAATAGTATTGGTAAGAAAAACCCGCAATAAATTATTTTTGTCCTTTTTTCTTGGTTAAACAAGTAACTATGCAGATATTTATGAGATTAAATCTAATAATCTGTATGGAGTATCTTTATGAAGGACAAAAGTAGAGCTCGCCTGCCAGAATCGCAGCAGGAAAAACCAGCATTACTGACGCCAAACCATGGCCAATGATATGAAGCGAAGTCAAAAGTGAACTGGGCACTTGGTTAAAGTGATTTTGGACTGAAATAGGAGAGTCATTAAGAATTATTAGATATCAAATCAAATCAATACATTGGATTATGACATCTGTACGCTGCGTTTGCATGGTCTTGGCTCTGATCATGGGTTCTTTGATGGCCGTTGGACAAAGTAAAGCCATCACCGTCAGGGATAAATCTACCAATGAGCCACTCATTGGGGTCAATATCGCATACGATAGTAAAGGCACTACTACGGATCAGGACGGGGCATTTAGCTTGCCATTGTTGTCTTTTCCGCTGACGATCTCATTGTCTTACGTGGGGTACAATACACTGAAAATCACATTTCGAACATCTAGTGACATACGTTCTGACATATATATGGAAGAATCTTCGGCTACATTAGACTTAGTGACAGTCACAGGATCCAAGTACGAGCAAAATTTATCAAAATCAACAGTGTCCATTGACATCATAAAACCAGATCTCCTCCGCAGCGTCAATGCAGTGAGTTCTGATGAAATATTAAATAAGGTACCTGGGGTTCAGATATTGGATGGTCAGGCCAATATCAGGGGTGGATCAGGATATTCATATGGCGCAGGTAGTCGGGTCATGCTCTTGATCGATGACATCCCAGCCTTACAGCCAGATGCCGGATTTCCCAATTGGAATGACATCCCCATCGAAAATTTGTCACAAATTGAAATTCTCAAAGGCGCAGCTTCTACACTTTATGGATCAGCAGCACTCAATGGCATCATCAATTTCAGGTCTTCATATGCCAAGTCAGAGCCAGAGACGAGATTTTCTGTAGGTTCGGTGATTTTTAATGCGCCCAAAGACGATGCTAAAAAATGGTGGACTAAGGGCATAAGACACGAAACCAATGCGTCTATGGTGCATAAACAAAAATATGGTAAGCTCGATCTCATTGCCAGTGGTTTGTATAATAATTTGGCAGGATACAATCAATCGACCACCGAAAGTCGAGGTCGGGGGAATCTCAACTTGAGATACAGATATTCTGATCAACTCACTTTCCAATTGGGTAGCATCGTCAATGCAGGCACAAGCAGTAGCTTTTTTCTATGGAACAATCCCGGATCCGGAGCGATGAGACCATTTTCGGGCACAGTGTCAGAGAGATCAGCAAAAAGGATTTATATCGACCCATCTATCACCTATATTGATGATAAGTTCAATAAGCACAAGCTGATGTCAAGGACCATTTTTATCAATAATGAGAATAATACCAACCAATCCAATACATCGGTCAATCAATATACAGAATACCAATTCCAAAGAAATTTTGAAAAACAAAAAATGGTGCTCACGACTGGGGTTGTGGGCTCATGGAATAAGACAGATTCTGAAATATTGGGAGACACCACTTTTTACGCAAACAATTACGCGGCATATATTCAATTGGATAAAACCATTGGCGACAAATTAATCATTGCTGGAGGCTTGAGATATGAATATGTGGAGCATAAAAGTCCTTCCAATTTTCAGGGCATCATCATACCGGATGGTAAAGCCGCTGATGGGCAGTTGATCAGCAGACTTTCGGGCAATTACGCACTCGCAGATTATACTTCTATCAGGGCTTCATTTGGACAGGGCTACAGGTATCCCACCCTCACAGAACGCTTTGTGACCACTACTTTTGGTAGTTTTTCGATATTTGCCAATCCTACCCTCAAGCCCGAATTTGGATGGACATCCGAGTTGGGGTATAAGCAGGGGCTAAGAATCGGAGGTTTTGAAGGGTTTTTGGACATAGCGGCCTTCATTTCAGAGTATGATGATATGATAGAGTTTACATTTGTTTTCGAGGCAAATAAGCTGGGTTTTCAGCCCCAAAATGTGGGTAATACTCGTATTGCAGGGTATGAAATAGGCCTCATGGGTAGGCAAACTATCTTGGGCATACCGATCAATTTATTTGGAGGATATACTTACATCGATCCTATGTATAAAAATTATGGTGAGTCGGCACAAATCAGAAATAGCGTGTCAGAATCAACCAATGTCTTAAAATATAGGTCTCGGCATCAGGCAAAGATGGATGCAGAAGCACAGTTTGGAAAATTCAAATGGGGAGTGGCCGTGCAAAGAGTCAGTCATGTGATCAATATAGACAAAGCATTCGAATCTATACCTCAATTGAATGATCTTGATTTATTTGGTATCGGACAGTACAGGGATTTGAATAACAATGGATATACCTTGCTGGATACTCGTGTGAGTGCTACATTGGGCAAAATGACCATTACTGCTTTGTGCAACAACGTATTGAATACAGAATATACCCTGAGGCCAGCCCTCATAGAAGCGCCAAGAAACATTGGGCTAAGAATAGATTATTTAATGAATTAATTTTACATTGACATTGTCAACCCTACCTATGAAAATTTGTCTGATAACGGACTTACATATCAACATGCAAGGCGAGTTGCCATTGGGCATCGACACCCAAGCCAATCTTATCAAGGTACTCCATCACATTGGTTCGAAGAAATATGAATTTATAATGATCAATGGAGACTTGATGCATTTTGACACCGCAGATTCATCGTATCAATGGATTGGCAATAAAATGAAATCGCTCAAGACCCCGATTTATGTCACAGCAGGCAATCACGACGACCCTGTCATCCTTGCTCATGCTTTCGATATGGCCGCTGAGCTAAAAGGTTCAGAATTATATTACATCATACAAGATTCGGGGTTTAGTTTTATATGCCTGGATACTTCCAAGGGCAAAATGTCAGAACAACAGTGGATGTGGTTGGAAGATCAGATAGAGCACCGTGGTCAAATGGTATATATTTTTATGCACCATCCACCCATCATTTCTTACTCTAAACACATGGAGCCCAAGTACATTTTTCTTGAGGTAGATCGATTCGAGAGGCTCTGCTCAAAGTATGCTGAAAAGCAATTTCACATATTTTGTGGTCACTATCACATCGAACGAACCATCATCAAAAACAATATTCAAGTATACATTACCCCGTCAACCTTTGTGCAGATTGATCCCGATGAAGTTCAATTCAAAATTTTAGACACCAGTATAGGATATAGAGACATCAT
>JBATLS010000266.1:0-6136 GCA_049289435.1 Saprospiraceae bacterium
ATTAACCATTAACCATTAACAATTAACAATTAACAATTATCCATTATCCATTCTCCATTCACTTTTTCCAAGATATTGCCTATATTTGTATGAAAAATAAGTATTGTGATGAAAGATTACCCAGATATTCCGCAAAATCAGCCTGAAGTTGTCTCCGAGCCAATCGTCGAATACAACAAAGTCTATACTTATGGTGATTACTTAAAGTTTGAGATCGACGAGATGGTAGAGATCATCCGAGGCCAGATATTCAAGATGAGTCCAGCTCCAAGGACGAATCATCAGATGATAAATGGAAATATATATTTCAGATTTAGGCAGAAACTTTTAAATTATCCTTGCAAAATTTTTAATGCACCTATAGATGTTGTTTTGCCCATTGAGAACAAAAAGAAGAATAAATCCACCACAGTAGTACAGCCTGATATTTGTGTCATTTGCGATCCTAAGATCATACAAGAAAAGGCCGTCTTTGGTACACCTGATTTTATAATCGAAATAGTAGCAGGAAAGCAGGTCAAAAAAGATACGCAGATCAAATACAGTGTCTATGAAGAAGCTGGAGTAGGGGAGTATTGGATCGTATTTGCAGATATGCGATTCGTAGAAGTTTTTATCCTTGAAAATGGAAAATTCCAACGACTCAATACATTCTCGGAGGATGATGTGATCCCAGTAAAAACACTGTCTGGTATAGAGATAAGTATTGATGATATATTTGAGGGGTTGTAAAAAAAAATGATAGGGAACAATAATTTATCAAAATGTTGTAAAATAACTTTAACGTGAACCGGAGGAAATATCTTATTTTCATTACTTTTATTGTTGTTTGGTATTGTTTAGATTTAAAATGTACATTTAAGAAAGAAAAAGATTGCAACAAGACATTAGACTATTGTAGCATGTTGGGGGCAGATCAACAATTTGTAAATTATGACAAAAAAAGCAAATCTTATATAGATGATAAAAAAAAGAGACATGCAATCATTTATAGAAATTTTGATTTATTGCTTAAACAAGCAAAATTTTGTGATTTACCTACCATAAAACTTGATCATGCTTTATCTGATAGTTGTAAATATAGAGCTATAGACATTACACTTACACATATTGCGCAAATAGACGTTTACTTATTTTTTAAAAATGAAAATAAAAGGATATTTAAAGATCAGATTAACAAAAAAAATCTGCCAAAGAGAGTTTTAGCTAGTGCGCTCTACACTATGCTTCGAACTAATGACATCAGTCCTATACTGAGGAGTGAGCTGAAACTTTTTATAAATGAGTTTGATATACAAGATGAAATCGTTCAGAACGAAAAGCTTATTGAACTACTTTTGAATAAAAAAACTCAATACCGCCAATTCTACTAAATCCAATTTCTGTTTTATGGGAGATGTATATTTTCAAAATTTAGTTAAAACTTTAATATAAAATCTTTTCAAACATCTTGCATAAACCAGCAACCTGTCACCCATCAACCATTCTCCATTTTTCAACCTCCTATTCTCCCATTATCATTAACCATCATCCTTCCACCATTCTCCATTCTCCATTCTCCATTCTCAATTTTCACTTCCCCCTACCCATATAATTCAAGCCGATGATGCCAACAAGTATGCACCCCAGGAAGAATGCTTCGAGCCAGGACGTCTTTTCTTCAAAATACCAAATGCCTATCATATATACTAAAAAAGTACTGGTACCTGCCCAGATAGCATTGGTGTAGCCCATAGGAAGATATTTTAGTGCCATACTTAGTAAGAAAAACGTGAGGGTATAACAGATTGCCCCACCAATAAAGTAGGCCTTGTGTTGAGTACCATCCGCTTGTTTCATCAGTATGATGGCGATGGTCTCAAAGATGATGGTCATTATTAGATAAATGTAACCTGACACAGCGATTTAATAGATGATGACTAATTGCATCAAAGGTAGATTTAATTCCTATTTTTCAAGCATCTTATTTTGCCGCCAACAATTACCATTCGAGCCAAAAAAAATTGAATGTCATCATCCCACCGATCACCTCACCATACCGACTGGCATATTGCTGTCATAGTTGCCTGTGATGGATGGATGCTGCATACCTAATGTATAATTTTTGACATGGGTCGAGGTATAATTATAGAGCTCTGACACATTGATCAACTTGTCTTTATTGTAGTCTGCGTAACCTTTGAGTCCTTTGATGAGAAAATGTGAAAAGACCCCTTGTCTCAGACCGCCATATTCGAGAGATACTTCTTCTTTTTTTGAGGAGGTGATGATGGCTGTGCCGCCGCTGCTTTCTGAGTAAGCATCGTAAAAATTGTCCAGCGATACATTATATGCACTTCTGGCGGAGGCGAGCATAGACCCAGAGTGGCAGGCATCTGTGATGAAGAGCTTGTGCTTAGCACTGGACTGATCCAGGAGCTGGAGGATTTTGTCATATGGTATTTGGTTTTTGTACCCATCAAAGTCACTGGGCACATATGCACCATCCAGCCCGTGTCCAGACATATATAGCATGATCACATCGTCGCCATCTGCCTTAGCCGATAGATTGGCCAATTCCTGAAGTACGGACTTGTAGGTGACGGCTTCGTCTATCATGATTTTGATGTGGTCGTCAGGCAATGCGCCCCCTTCGGGACTTTTTAGAAATGCATAGAGTTGGTAGGCATCGTCATCCGTATATTTGAGCGATGGCATATGGGTATAGGTAGCTACACCTATGACCAATGCGTATATTTTGGTTTGACCATCTGCTTTTTTATTCGCTATGACGGGCTGAGTATGATAGGTGGGTGTGGATTCGATGATGGTTTTTTTGATGGGTTTTCCATAGTTCCACACTCCAGTATAAGTATTTCCTTGGGCAAAAGTCATGGTGCCGGTGCCATGGGGAAAGTGATTTTTCCACTCTCCCACATACTTATCTCCGCTGGCATACATGCACGTGCCTTTTCCTTCCCCTTTGCCATATTTAAACTCTCCATGATATACTGATCCATCGCTATATCTCAATGTACCCAATACCTGATGACAGTATTGGTCATTGCAGTTCAAGTAAGTAGTGGAGTTTGATTGGGATTTTGTAGTGATAGTCACCATGTTTTCTCCGCCATCGATGACATTCATATTGTATTTTACGCTTTTCAATATTCCATTGGAATACTCCTTTCCGCTGCCATGTTTTTTGTTTTGTGCCCAAGTACCTTCATAGTATGATCCGTCGGTAAGCGTCATTTTGCCTTGACCTTGGAAGTTGCCTTCGTACATCTCGCCCTCGTAGTTGTGACCACCACTAAATGTATATATACCCTTACCATTAGGTTTTCCGTCTCTCCAGGTGCCGAAATACATATCACCATTGCTGTATTTGATGCGACCCTTTCCATTGATTTGGTTTTTAATGAAATCGCCTATAAATACATCTCCATTTCTATTGGTCAACTTGCCGATCCCATGCATACTTCCATTGTACATCTCTCCGAAATATATGCTCCCGTCGGGTAAATTATATTGGCCTTTTCCATGGGGCTGACCACCTAAAAATGTCCCGGTATATTTGGATCCGTCAGCAAATAAATATGTACCTTTGCCATTGGAACAATTGCCAGCTGCACATGATGCATGGAGGTCAGTATTGGATATCCAAAATATATAAAACATGGAAAAAACGAACATTGACTGCTTCATAAAGTGATATTTTTAAATCTTTGAAGTAGATGAATGTTTCTTATACGCGCACTGGGGTTTAATTGAATGGTTTTTTTTGAATGACGTAGATTATAAACTTATTTTTAACCAATTTAGTATGTACAATTTTATTTTTATGAGCAAATTAACGTGTATAGTTTTATTTTTTGTCATCATCACAGCAGGATGCAAGACTACCAATAGTGATACATCAGCGGCAGATGGTGTTCACTTTGGAGAGACCATTGACACAGTGGGGATGATTACTTATGCTGATCTTTTGGGACAGATGGAATCTGCTGACTCGGTAGTGACCAAAGTATATGGCGAAGTATCAGGCGTATGTCAAACCAAAGGTTGCTGGATGAATATCGTCTCTCCTGATGATTCTACCAAAACGGAAATGTTTGTCCAGTTTAAGGATTATGGCTTTTTTATGCCCAAAGATCTGGCAGGAAAGCAAGTCGTAATGAAGGGCAAAGCGTACAGAGAGGTCACTTCGGTAGATGACCTTAGACATTTTGCCGAGGACGAGGGATTGACTCCTGAAGAAATTGCCAAGATCACTGAGCCAAAAACTGAACTTAAGTTTATGGCGTCTGGGGTGGTCATCAAGTAAGTGTATGATCAAAATTTTTGATGATTTCAGATGTCATCCCCTTTGATATCAATTTTATAGATCGTATAAGTCTGATATGATTTTCCCGGCGACAACAATGTGCTAGGGAAATGAGGATGATTGGGACTATCCGGATAATGTTGAGTTTCTAAACAAAACCCTGCAAAATCCTGGTAGATCCCGTGTTTTCCTGATACACCACCCAACCAATTTCCAATGTAAAGTTGGATACCCGGTTGGTCAGTATATATTGATAATCTTCTGCCACTTTTACGGTGCAGAGCTTTAGCTACAGACTTTCCACTTTGATGATCAATGATATAATTGTGATCAAAACCCTTGGTATAATCAAATTCATGATGTAGCTCAAAGTGGATATCACACAGCCTTTTGAAAGTGGTCAAATCCATTGCAGTGTCTTGTACTGGGATGATTTTACCTGTTGGAATTCCCTCTTGATTGGCTTCAGTGATATATTTGGCTTCTATCATTATTTCATGATCGAGTACATCTGAGTGTGGGTTGCCAGACAGATTAAAATAGCAGTGATTGGTCAGATTGATATGTGTGTCCTGATCTGTAGTGGCAAAATATTCAAATTTCAGTTCATTGTTTTGATTGTATGTAATGTCCACTTTCACTTGCAAATGTCCTGGATAACCTTCCTCCATATGGCTGCTCTGAGTGGTTAATGAGATTTTTATACTATCATCTTCAGGAAAAATATCTACGTCCCAGATTTTTTTATCAAACCCTTCATATCCCCCATGCAGATGATGAGGAGCATGGTTTTTTTGTAGCTGATAGGTCTGCCCATTGAGGTCAAATCGACCAAGATTGATGCGATTGGCATACCTTCCTATGATGGCTCCAAAGTAGGGATGTCTGGCTAGGTATCCATCCAGATATTTACAGCCCAGGAGTACATCCTGCAGTTTGCCTTCATGATCCAAACAGTGCCACGCGTGTATGATTCCTCCATAATTGGTTACTTGGACATACTGCCCTGAAGCAGACGTACAAGTGATCAGCAAGACTTGTTTACTATCTATTTGGCCAAATTCAGTTTTATTATATTGCATACTAATGAACAGATAATAATTTATATTAGTAATTTAGTAAATATGTATTTTTATAATAAAGACTACATTATGTTATTTTAGCAAGTTTGAGACAAAAATAATCAATTAATAAAATTTAACACTTATTTAATTGAAAAATAGATGATAACTGTTTATATTTGCCCTAATAATAAGAATGCTCATGATAAGAAATTTACTTTTGCTTTTTATAATGCTGGTTTCATTGGGTCTAAGTGCACAGTCTTCGACAAATGTTCCATCCAATCAGGTAGGCTCAAACTATCAGTATGAGCAATTGGTAGATGATTTGAAGGTTTTTCCAAACCCTACAAGTGATTATTTTCAGATAACTAACTCTGTAAATGTCAAAAAAATAGTAGTTTATAATTTATTTGGAAAAGAAGTGAAATCATTTTACAATTACAACAATGCTCAGCATGAAATATCGGACATTAAGGTCGGTATGTATATGGTCAAAATGTTTGATGAAAGAAATAAAGTGATCAAATCTGTCAAGCTCCACAAAAATTTTAGCGGAGTTTAACGATGGAACTTGTTATTACATACCTTCATCCCTGTTTGTAAATATACTTTTGTAAAGAAATTAAGACGTGTTTTTTGAAACCTTTAGCGTCTTTATGTTATTTAAACTATAGTTATTAATCACTTCGGATGAAAACATTATCTACATTTATCTTATTTTACCTCGTATTCAGCCTTCAGGCTCAGTGGTCACATAGCCCCAATC
>JBATLS010000267.1:0-6933 GCA_049289435.1 Saprospiraceae bacterium
TCATTACATTTTATAACTTTTTAAAACGTTTAGAACATGAATATTACATTTGATGAATTAAGAAAAATCAAGCATGCATTGCCGACAGGTAGTGTAAGCAAAATTGCATCAGAACTAAACATAGAAGAACAAACGGTGCGAAATTACTTTGGTGCCAAAAAATATGATCAAGGGCAAGTCGTCGGTTGCCACATCGAACCAGGTCCGGATGGTGGTATAGTACATCTGGATGACGATAAAATAATTAAAATTGCTAAACGAATTCTTGCTGAAGTGCAGCACATAGGAGTGTAAAGCAAATAAAAAGTATAAAAAGGCATTTTCGATCAAGAAAATGCCTTTTTTTTTAGCCTGAGTTAAGAGTATGTTTAAATTTTCATGTTTGATCGAAAGCGAGCAAATTTAATTTTAGACAAGGCATTTTTTGAAGTCGTAGCTGGAAGTTACGACGAAAAAAATAACGCAGTATAAAATAAAATTTGAGGCTTGCAGACAAATGATGAAATTTTTAAACATACTCTAATATCTAACCGTTTTGGTCTTTGCTTTTGTAGGTAAAAACCAAACTGGTAGTTCTGGTTTTAAACGAATTTTAGTATAGAAGGGTTGCTTTATTTGATACAAAATATGTACCATAAACACATCTAAATATGTCTGATAAAATAGTAGATATGCATTCCAATATCCAAAGATTCAACAACTACTCAACTTACTTTATGACCAAAATACTTGTGTTGAACATCATTATTTTGGTGGGAATAGTGTCGATCAGTAAAGCTCAGCATATGGTTGATTTTAAATCAGAAGCTATAATACAATCTTGTGTGGAAGCACATGGTGGTAAAGCCTATAAAAACGTAAATATCTCTTTTGATTTTCGGAAATATAGATTCAGTATTCTTCAGACAAACAAACGATATAAATATCAAAGATCTTATACAGATTCACTAAATAACACCATACTAGATATACTGGATAATGGGGATTTCAGACATTTGGTCAATGGTAAAATAGCCTCACAAACGCAAAAACAAAAAGATCGTGATCTGGAAGGGGTCAATTCGGTGGCATATTTTGTGCTATTGCCCTTTAAACTGACAGATCAAGCTGTGCGAAGCAAGTATCTGGGCACCATCACAATAGACGGTAATGATTATGACAAAATTTTGATATGGTTTGATCGTGAAGGAGGTGGGAAAGATCATGAAGACGTATTTTGCTATTGGATTCACTCCCAATACCACACACTGGATTATCTGGCTTATGCCAACGGTGGACCCCGCTTTAGGAAGGCTACGAGACGAGAAAATATCAAAGGGGTAGTCTTTCAAAACTACGAAAACTACGAAATTTTAGATAAAAGCATCGAAACATCAGAATACGATGCTGCCTTTCTATCAGGTAAATCAACATTGCTTTCAATAATCGAACAAAGCAACTATATTGTAAATAACCAATAATATTGGTATTTTTACCTTAAAAATGATGTTATAATATTGGTTTAATGTCAATTATATATAATAATATTAATAATGTTATTATGCCATTATTTTGTATTTTTATTTTTTAATACATCACCTTATATTTGTAATGTGAAAGGGGAGAAACACACATTTTTACGCCCTTCCATACTGGTTAAAGAATCAGTTGTATTTCAGATAAGTTCATGGGATTAAAAACAAAATCGAATATCGGGTTGGTCTATATGACCAAACATAGAGAGCAACCCGATATCTCGTTTTTTACAAATTTGGGTTAAGTTTTAGTTATTATAAAGAGATTGTAAGATCAGGAGTGAGATCCCTGATCAAAAAAAAGTTTTGGAAATGTTTATGGATCTACGGATCAAAAATGGCTATTCTGGGGAGAATGGCCATTTTTTTTGTCCATCTTTCAAGTTATTCGATTTTAGTAGTACGCTTTCGCCAGTTGCACCTTAGAGTATGTTTAAATTTACATGTTTGAGCGAAAGCGAGCAAATTTAATTTTAGACAAGGTATATTTTGCAGTCGTAACTGGTAGTTACAACGAAAAATATAACGCAGCATAAAATGAAATTTGCCGCTTGCAGACAAATGATGGAATTTTAAACATACTCTTAATCACCAGACACACCCACCAAATCCTTCATTTACTTGAAACAAAACTTGATGATATCATGATTAGTAATAATACCACTCAGTTGAGTACCGTTTAATATTGGTATCGAATGTATTTTGTTTGCTAAAAAAATATCAGCCGCCAGTCCGATGGTATCTTCTACATCAAGCGTGATGGGTTGATCCGTCATAAAATCTTTTGCTTCTACTGTACTTCTGTCTATAATTACTCCATCTTTGGCTGCCTTTCTATATACTTTCAGCAAATCGGACTTGCTTATCACTCCTTGCAACTGATCATTTTCCAATACCAATAAGTGGTGAATAGGTAATGTGTCAAAGACTTCCTCCACCTTCATCATCGTGTCATTTGGATTCACATATATGATCTTTGAAGTCTTTATTCTTTTTATGGGCACCTCGGTATTCATATCTCTTAAATTTGATATAAAATTACTTTAATACATCCATTTAACATATGACCAATATCAACCAGAAGCGTGATTAATATTATTTATCCTAAAAGTAAAATAAGAGTATGTTTAAATTATTGCTTTAAAATCAATATTGTAAACATACTCTCCACTGCAAAAAGTATAAATTTTAATCGTTGTTTTTGAACGTGTTAAATATTTTACTCCATTTATTTCTTTTGACTGCAATGTTAGTTACAACATATGTATTGACAAAGACTAACTCTGATACCCTATGACGGTATCATTGGGGATGACTGCATTTTTATTGACGACTACGATACCTTTTTTGATGACATAATGCTGACTCTCATGATCAGGAAGGCTTTCATGACCCCTGATGGACACATTATTGCCTATTCTTACATGTTTGTCCACAATGGCATTTTCTATCAGACAGTCTTTCCCTATTCCCATTGGTATTTTACCAGGCAGACTCAATTCTTCCAAAGATTCAAAATAGTCATTGCCCATGATATAAGTATTTCTGATAGTAGTGCCAAAATCGATTCTTGACCTGATACCCAGTATCGAATTTTCGACCAAATCCGCATGCACTATGGATCCTTCTGCTACAATAGCCCTATCGAAGGTGACCCCTGAAAATTTTGCTGGGGGTAGTAATCTGGCATTGGTATATATTTTATTTTCGCTATCAAACATATTGAACTCAGGAATATCGGCTGCTAAGGCAATATTGGCTTCGAAAAATGATTTGATATCTCCTATATCTGTCCAGTATCCATCATAAGCATAGCTGACTACATTCATCCCACGCTTGATAGAGTCAGGTATCAACTGTTTGCCAAAGTCCACAGCATCGACATTTTCATTGAGCAAGACTCTAAGAGCCGGTCGGCTAAACACATAAATACCCATCGAAGCGAGATAAATCTTACCTTTGGCTTTTTGCTCGTCGGTGACTTCAGAAGACCAATCAGGAAGAAGATCCATACTCGGTTTTTCAATAAAGCTGACAATTTTATTTTGTGCATTCACCTTCATGATGCCAAATGAAGTCGCATCAGAGGCAATGACGGGTATGGTAGCTATGGTCACATCGGCAGATTGCTCCACGTGATTGGTGATGACCTCCTCTATATCCATTTGATATAACTGATCGCCGGACAGAATCAATATGTAATCAAAATCGTGGTAAGCAAAATTTCTAACAGACTGACGTACAGCATCAGCTGTGCCTTGAAACCAATCCATATTGCCACTGGTCTGCTCGGCCGCCAATATATCTACAAATCCATTGGAAAAATGGTCAAAGTGAAATGAATTTTTTATGTGCTTATTGAGAGATGCTGAGTTGTATTGTGTAAGAACAAAAATTCGGTATAATCCTGAATTAAGGCAATTAGAAATGGGAATATCTATCAATCTGTATTTCCCGCCTATGGGTACCGCTGGCTTGGACCTATCTTTGGTAAGTGGATACAATCGCGTACCAGCTCCACCTCCTAATATCAGACAAACGGTTTTTTGTAAAAGATTACTGGATGACTTCATATGAATGTATTTAAATTATTTATTTTACTTAAATCAAGTATTTCATTTTAGTTTGTACTCAATATCTAACGATTCGCTTCGTGTCAGCACAATACTTAGCACTATCATAAATAGAACCATTAGCTCTTGCAATTATAATAAATTCATTACAATAATGCATCATCGTTTATCAAAAATTAATATTAAACTTTGCTAAGTTGCAAAATGCTGTCAAGGTCAACATTATTTTCAAGCAATTCAATGGCCATTTTGATCTTCCAAGGGGTACTTCTGTTGATCTTAACTTCGATCTTACTGATACGTAGGAAAGAGCCGTAAGTATCCAATTCGGTTCGGATAAGGGGTAAATTGTGGGTTTCTATGTACTTGATGGTATGTTTGTCCAGCATACCCTCGCCTGTAGCGACGATACCTGACAGTGGACAGTTGTCGATCCCATGATTCTGTGCCATAAATTCTATCTTACGTATCGCTTCATTGATAGATCTTGTGGCCACTACCAATAACAAGTCCTGGGAGCTTTTTAGCTCCTTCAAGTCAATCAGTGATCCTGCAATGATGCTCTCCACCTTATTGTCCACAAAATCAGCATTATATATGACGACGCCTTTTACTGCATCTGCTACTGTCCGCAATAATGGATAGGCCAGCGTCTTTTCATAAGGCATCAGACCCAGTAGGGGCAACTGATTTCTTTCCAACCACTTACCGACATAATGCGCTACCTTTTCCATCTTATCGGGAAGTACTTTATTGATGATGACTCCTATGATGGGGACACCTTCTTCTCTAAACAAAGCCGTGGTCATATTGAGCATATCAATGGTACTTCCTATACCTCCTTCTACGATCATGATCACTCCAGCATCCAATAATTTGGCCACTTTAGCATTGGACACGCCTGCTACGCTCCCTACGCCTGGATGACCCGTACCTTCATAGATCACTATTTCGTTGGATTTAGATAGTTCTTTTTCTGCATTCTTTAATTGTACATACAGACTTTCCTCATCCGGATGATCCAGATACTGCTCAGTTGCTCCTGGTCCCAGGATGACAGGACTGTGCAATTCAGGAACAATTTCAAAATTGATCAGATCTGCAAACAGGATGGTGTCCTTGTCCACTCTAAGATTTTGAATATCGAGAAATTTTTGCCCGACGGGCTTACAATAGCCTACTTTAAGGCCTTTTTTCATAAAGGATGAAACCAGCCCCAATGTAGATGTGGTTTTGCCCACATGCTGGCTGGTAGCTGCCACGTATAAGTTTCTATATTTTTGCATCGCTGCGTCTATTTGGTTAAGTGTGATAAAAGTATCACAAATAAACGGTGACACAAAATAAATCCTGTGTTTGTAGTCAATTAGATGTTGTCACAAAATGATTTTCGATGCCAATTTCGGTATAAACAATCATGAGTTGTACAGTGACACATTTAAAGTCCGTCTATATGTCATGCGTGGCATCAGTCAATAATTATCACATAATACAATAAAGAGTAAAAAAAATAAATCCCTATGGGCAGAAAAAAGCAATTCGTATAGATTTTATTCCTATCTTTGATCATCATTCTAATTTTTTGATTCAGTACAATAAATCACTTCATATGTTTCGAGTTTTATGTACCTTACTTTTTCTGATGATCAATATATTAATTGCTGTAGGTCAAACAACTCAACCATATGGCAGTCTTTCGAATACACAATCAGTAAGAGATGAGTTAGGAATAGCCATGAAAAATGGTGTTCAAAATGCTTATTCCCTGCCTAAAAGATATGAAGGAGTCAGAGGGACACCATTTTACTATGATCAATGGAGCGAAGGAGTTTTATGTCTTAGAGCTGATTCATCCATAGTAGATAATCAAAAAGTAAAATATAAATTTGATTCATACATAAATGAATTGTGGATATTGAACATAAAAGATTCACTTATTGCATTTTCAAAAGACATCTATTGGTTTGTTTTAAAACAAGGTGATAAACAAGAAATTTTTGAAAAATATCCTAAACAAGCTGTCGATAATCCTGCCAAATTTTACAACACTCTTCACAAGGGTAATAAGTTTATCTTTGTTAAAGAAATTAAAAAGACGTTGACAAGAGCTGATTATGTTGATAAGGGTATGTACACAGCAGGCAAACCTTATGATCGTTTTGAAGAAAAAGATGAATATTTTATTGCGAAAGGCAAAAACTCATTTGAAAAATTAAAACTAAATACTAAATCTATCCAAAAAATCCTGCCAAAAGATGTTCAAAGAAATGTAAAATCATATTGTAAAAAGTATGATTTGAATGGTAAATTGACGGAGGATCAAGCAATACAGCTACTAGTTTATGCAGAGAGTATCATTAAGTAATACAGATAAAGATTGCAGTTCTTACAAAATCTATTACATCCACACTGCACCCTAGTGACCGTCAAGTTTGCATAAATGTTGCTTAGATTGAACTTTGAAAGACAAATGCAATACCACTACTGTGAAAAAGTCAGCTATTCTTTGCTTTCCCTTCTATAATCTAATATCAAATCCTCATCACCTTCTATGTAATCCACATAGTAAAAGATCAGATTCATCATCTCATCTACAGTCCGCCACCCATATGTGATGTCTTGTGGGGGGTTATTAGGATTCAGCGGATTGTCAGTGGTATTGTCATATTCTCCTTCCATTATTATGACCGAACCAGCAGGTATGTGAATTAAATTTTTGAATTCATAAGTTGTTTGCCAATTAAAATCCCATTTATCTATTTTTATTAAAGGGATCAATTCACCTCCAGCTGTAATCGCAAAAGCCCGAAATGATTTACCTAATAAATGTGCGTGTGGCTGTATCG
>JBATLS010000268.1:0-5567 GCA_049289435.1 Saprospiraceae bacterium
GGTACAGTGTCCAGGCCGCGTTCATAAAACCCACAATAGTCCACACCCAAGTCATCGGCTATGATGAGAATGACGTTTCTTTGACTCTGTACCTTTAAGATAAATAACCAAAATAAAAGAATTGAAATTAATATTTTTTGCATAAAAAACTGTGTGTTAAAAATGGTAATTAGGGGGTTAATGAACTAATAATTTTTAAGAAACAATCTTCTACCTAAACTCTTGCACACTTTTTTGTACCTCCATTAATCTTTATTTACTACAACCTTTTTTGTGGTCGTATGACCTTGCAAAGTTACAGAAATTAGATAAGTTCCGGTGTAAAGTGTCGTAATATCTAAAATACCGATGGTACTCCCTTGTGTCAACTGAGTTTTCTGAATTTCTTTACCAAAAATATCTGTCAATTTTATTTCAGCACTAGATTTTACAACATCAGATAACTGAACAGCAATGAAATCGGAAGCGGGATTAGGATAAACCATCATCTCGAAGTATTCTTTATTCTGATCCGCTGTAGCCGAAGTAGTACCAACAAATGTCGATACTGCTTCTGTTATACTTGTAACTTTAGATGCAGATCGTACACCATAAAAAGTTGGACCCACGACATAAGGATAAGCAGAGTTCCAATCAGCGTCCACAGTAGCAAAGTAACAATAGATGCCATTGGGATATTCTGGAGTGACGCAAACCCTTCCATTGTGTTCGTCTAGATAATCAGGCGTAGCTGCAGATGTAGCCGTATAAAAATAATCTTCTCTAAAGTATCCATTAAAAAAAGTCTGAGCACCTACTAATTGTCCTACATTCGGTCCATTGGTTCTTGTGGTATTAGTACTCAGAGAGTAACTGGATTTCATCCTAACGATACCACCAGTACCATCAAGGTTTTTGTATCCATAAGCGCCAAAAATCTCAAAACCATCGTATGCAAATCCCAACAATGGGGAATGTTTATTGGCGTCAATAACGTATAATCCATCGGCAGGATATAAGTCACAGACGTTAGAAGCTACCACTTTGTCAAGATTGAAGGCGCTAGGGTTTTGATGGTGATGGTAATTGCCCATCGCTGGATGCGCTTTGGCGCAATCAAAACCACGTCGCTCCGCAGGTACTGCATCTCTATTCCATGCTTGAGTGGCACCCATTCCGCCAGCGCATGCTGCATTACCAGGGCCTCCACAAATATTATTGGTATTTGGATTCCAAGCTACGCCATCTCTGTAATCAAATAATGCAACACCATTGATAAATATGCCGATATTACCGCCCGTTGTAGGACTTGGTGTACCCGATTGTTTCACAGGATGGAGTGGCAACTTAAATATGGAATTTTGATCTGTCGCAAATGATGGATTACCGTCTTGAAATGGCCCCGTAATATAGGCAGGAATACCTGTGGCAGAGACATACACTGAGCTGGCTGAATACTGAACTTTCTGCACGTTGGCTAGTACATCATCCTGAATCGGCGTGGAATTGCCCGCTACATAGTGACGTCCTTTGATATTTGTGGTGTTTTGTAGCCATGATGTGATGGCTGGGTTGTTTTGTGCCGACACTTGGTTAATGACCACCAGAAATAGAAAAATTGTTTTTAGTGTTATAAAAGATTTCATAAATTTTGATTTTTAAAGTGTTTTAATTATTAATGTTCAATTTGAAGGATGTATTCTTATCGGCTTCTCTGATTATCAAAAAATAAGTACCCTTGTACAGTGTTTGGGTATCTATAAATGTATTGGCTACGCCTGCCAGAAAACTTGTTGTTTTTACGAGTCTGCCCATTACATCATGCAAATGTACATCGCAATCTTGTTTGTTTAATCCTGAATTCTCAATGACTATCTTACCAGCCTGTAAATTAAAAAAAGCTTTAAAGTTATCGATTTTGTCGTACGTGACATTTACAATTTTTGAAAATTCGTATTTACCATCGTAATCGACTTGCTTTAGCCTATAATAACTGGTTTGTTGTAATGGTTCATAATCTGAAAAATCATAATCTATCTTGCTATTAGCATTTCTATTGCAAAATACTTCTCCTATTTTTTCAAAATCATACCCATTTTTACTTCTCTCTATCTCAAAATGACTACTATTTACTTCTGCAATCGTCGACCAAACTAGATCAACTTGTTTATCATGCATATGGCAATCAAAATCCAACAATACAATTGGCAAAGGAGCAGACAATACACACACATCAGAATTGGTATTACTATTTTCAATAATAGCACTTGCAGTTAAAGTTATATTATCAAAACCACTAAAATTACTTGGGTAAAAGTTGCATCTAAACACTATATTCTGCGTGGGTGTAGTTCCTTGTGTCATGATACCGGTATTTGAAATAGGATTTACATATTGCCAGAGCGTATTTCCAGTCGAATTTACTTCGGTAAATGTACCACTAGGGCCATCACACAGCAATACATTACCATTGGATAGTTGCTGAGCACCAGATATATTTTGAGCATAAAGCCCGTTTGGGTTGACACTATTGTAGGTCCAAGAAGTATTAGTAGGCAAATAAGGCAATGATCCTGAATAATTATAACCACTCATTGGTGGATCTATAATTTCGACAGTAGAATAATTTCCATCTAATCTTCCATTACCGTTATTAAAAACCATTATTTGATTTTGGTATGGCAACGAGTTTTCTATCCATTTGGCATCATGTTGACCAAAGAATTTTTGAGTTGCAGCGTTTCCATTATTGTAGGCCATTGGGTTTCCCCATCGATACAATATGTCTCCACCTTGGTTCGTATTTCCACCAGCATGACTGGCTGCTTGTACTGTCGTAGTACTATGATCAATAATCCATATTTCATCAAAGGAATGCGAACTTACTAAGATCTGATCTAAGGTAGGATTGTAATCAATAGAATTTAGATGTATCCAGTCTCTACCAAGGGTAGCATTGGCACTTGCTGCATAATTGAGATTTATCAATTGAGGATTTGAAGCCACAATTCCAAAATTAGGCTTTGACTCATCAAAATCTTGCACCAAATGATCCCACAAATGCCACTCCCAGACAATTGTCCCACCCGTCGTACCTTGTGGCTGAATTTCAATGATTTTTTCACTCCAAACAGTAGCAGTAGTCAAAGTAGGATTCCGTCCCTGTGCAATAGCTTCTGTATTCGTTTTGGATTCCCAAACTACAGCTAATACATTTCCATTTGGCAGTGCTTTTATGTCATGATGTTGGCATTGTAGCGTACTTGAAATAGTATATGACCAAGTAACAGTACCATTCCAATCTATTTTTTCAATAATACCACCTTTGCCGCCAGCGGTAAAAGTAGTATTATTCACATTACCAGGTCGCAACAAATTACCATCTGGCAATATATAACAAGACTGACCAGGTTTATAACCACTCGGCCATGTATGGACTTGTTTTCCACATTTATCAATAAGGTAGGTGGTATTGCTTACAATTGGCGCAAATAAAACATAACCATCATCCAGACTTCCGGTGCTATGCTGGAGTAAACCAATGGTGGTCTGGGCTTTAATAGTAACTAAATAAAATGTAAATATTAATAAAAAATACCATGAAGCCATACCTTTCATCCTGATATTTTAATTAAATATTTTTTACACTCAATTTGAAGGATGTATTCTTATCAACTTCTCTGATTATCAAAAAATAAGTACCCTCGTAAAGTGTTTGGGTATCTATAAATGTATTGGCTACGCCTGCTTGAAAACTTGTTGTTTTTACGAGTCTGCCCATTGCATCATACAAATGAACAGGGCAATCTTGTTTATTTAATCCTGAATTCTCAATGACTATCAACCCAGCCTGCGAGCTAAAAAACGCTTTAAAGTTATCGATTTTGTCATAAGCGACATTTACAATTTTTGAATATTCATATTTCTCATCGTAATCGACTTGCTTTAACCTATAATAACTGGTTTGCTGTAGTGGTTCAAAATCTGAAAATTCATAATTTATCTCTCTGTTAGAATTTCCAAAACTTATTACTTCACCAATTTTTTTAAAGTCATATCCATTGCCGCTCCTTTCTATTTCAAAATGACTGCTATTTACCTCCGAAGCAGTTGACCAAACTAAATCTATTTGTTTTTCTCTCTTAAGACAATCAAAATCCAGCAATATTATGGGCAACGGAGCATTATACGTAGTGACTGACTCATTGATAGAAGTAACTTTTGAAGCCGATTTCACTCCATAGAAAGTCGGTCCTACGACATACGGATAAGCTGAATTTCTAGTGGCATCTACGGTGGTGAAATAACAATAAATCCCATTTGGATATTCAGGTGTAGCGCAAATCCGGCCATTGTGAACATCTAAATAATCATTTTGCCCAGGATGGCTTACAAACTCATAATCTTCTCTGAAATACCCTAATGGATAGGTAGTGCTAACGGCTGGCCCATCTGCCACATCTGTTCCATCTGCCCAGTGTGTCCTTACTGATATATTTCTCAATTGGTATCCAGATTTAATTCTGGTGATACCACCACTACCATCTAAATTTAAATATCCATAAGCTCCATATATAGGAAATCCATCGTAAGCATAGCCGATCAAAGGCGAATGTTGACTACTATTCATCGCATACAAACCATTCGAATCATATAAGTTGCAGATAGTAGATAAAACATCCAGATCTAAATCAAAAGCACTCGGGTTTTGGTGATGATGATAATTGCCCATAGCAGGATGACCTTTTGCACAATCGAATCCATCCATCTCTGCTGGTATGGCATCTCTATTCCAAGCTTGTGCCGTGCCCATTCCACCAGGGCATGTGGGGTTTCCTGGTCCACCACAAAGCGCACTGGTATTTGGATTCCATGCGACACCATCTCGGTAATCAAATAATGCTACACCATTGATAAACACACCAATATTGCCACCAGTAGTACTTGTAGCTGTGCCTGTATTTTGAACAGGACTCAATGGAAATTTAAATATGGCACTTTGATCAATGGCATTCGAAGGATTGCCATCCAAAAACGGACCTGTTGGGTATGCCGGGACACCTTTTGTACTTACATAAACATTATTAGCTGAGTAATGTACAGCCTGACAATTGACCAAAATATTATTGGATATTGCTGTAGAATTACCAGAAACATAATACGTACCCGTAACCGAATTGTTTTGAAGCCATGATGTGATGGCTGGATTTGTCTGCCCAAAACTAGGAAATGCAGTAACGAAACATGAAACTATAATTAAGAAGTTTTTCATTAATAATGTGTTACTGATGGTATGGATGTGAATTCGTTTTGTTTCTAATATGGAGTACACAGCAAAAGTAATATTTTACCACAAAGACACAAAAATAATAAGAATCCCAAATTTCAAATAGTCAATGATCAACTATTTGTGAAACTTATCACCTTAGTGTCCCTGTGGCATTAATATTTGTTACTTTTCTGAGTGCATTATTGCTTTATGATCTTTTTGGTGATCTGATCATTTATTCTGATGAAATACATTCCAGGAGCATTAGATGTGATATCAATGTCAAGAGTTTCATTGGCCAGGTCATTCAGATTTATGA
>JBATLS010000269.1:0-1780 GCA_049289435.1 Saprospiraceae bacterium
ATTGGGACAATAGCTATCTTGATAAGCTATTGGCTTAAACTGCACCTTTATTGAACCATATTTTGGCTAAAGCCGAAATATTACAACACTTTTTATCCACTGGCTGAAGCCAGTGGCAATTGAAAAATATGGATTATTCATGGATTTAAATTGCGAGGAGTCCCGTATTTTGAAAGTAGATTCCATCAGTATCCAAAAATTTGTGTTTAGTACTCACTTCTAAAGTATTTTTTGATGGTTTCAAATATAACCTAAATATCTATAATGAAATCTTATTGCGGTTCAAAATACGCAAAAGCACAAGCTACAAACTTGCGCTAACATAGGAAATAACTGAAAAATAACGCATCAAAGTATGAAATACACAAACTTATTTGCAAGGTAATCCATGAGCTTGAGCCGAAATATTATTTCTTAGGACTAATATTATAGCTTAAAGTGGTCTCTAACTCTTGCTACTATTTGATTGTGTGTCAAATGAGTATCTGCGGAACCGAGTTCAAAAGTAATATTGCGAAGACTGCTGTCCTTTTGAGCAAAATTCCTAAATTCTTCCTGAGCAACACCAGGACCCACCAAAAAGATCACCTCAAAATCTGTAATGTGCTTTCCGACCTCCTTGAAAAATTTTGTAAGCTCTTGATTCTTTTTATTATGCTGAACATTTTCGCTGCTACCGCGACTGCTCTTGTGTCCTGACTTAATTTTTTCTATAAAATCAAACTCACCTACATTCATTTTGTCGGGTGCACTGATTAAAACTGCTTCAGAATGGTCAATCCAAAGCCCAGCTATTTTTTTATCTTGGTACATATTTTATCATCTTTTGATTATGACAAATATACCTTGATATGATTGCAATAACAATGATATAGATTAATACTACTATTGATATAAAACATATGCTAAATAGTTAACGCCAATAAGGATGCCTATTATTTAAGCATTTTTAGTAAAACCAGCACCCAAAGTAAAGAATTATATCGAATGCCTACGCACCATATGGTACCCAAATATTCTTGATCTCCGTAGCATGACGAAGGAACTCTGACCCTTGACCCTGTTCGATATCCAACCAATTTCTATATTTTCCGTAGTTGACCCAAGTGCGCTTCAAGTTGTCGGCTGAAAGCAGTTCTATCTCTCTGCTGCCTTCTGCATGGCCAAAATACCAGATCCCATCCACATCATCGTGTTTGGCCAATTCCTTGGTAAGTTCTGATTGGCGTCCAGTCACTATGCTCACGGCTCCACCAGGGACATCAGAAGTCTCCAATATCTGATAAAAATCAGTGGCTAGGAGTGGTGATGTCTCCGAAGGTACTACAATGACACTATTACCCATAGCAAGAGCTGGAATGAAGGTAGATACAAAGCCCAGCAAAGGAGCATGATCAGGACAAATGATGGCTAGTACTCCTACTTTTTCTGGCATGGCCAAGGTGACATTTCTTGCAGTTGTATGGTGTACTTGACCGTCATATTTATCAGCAAAGGCAGCATAGTAGTATATTCGTTCGATGGCTGTCTCCACTTCGCGAGTAGCGTCCTTCTTGCTTTGATTGGAAGTACTTACCAACCTATCCACAAACTCAGTGGATCGGATGGCCAGATTTTCAGCTATATAAAATAGTATTTGTGCTCTTGAGTGGCCGGTCATATTACCCCAGATGGTACAATTATGGGCTGCTTCTACGGCATTTCTGATATCTTTTCTATTGCCTTTCGGCACTTCACCGAGATGATTTCCGAAGTTATCTTTGATGATCAAACTATTGCC
>JBATLS010000270.1:0-4850 GCA_049289435.1 Saprospiraceae bacterium
TCATTGATCTAATAATGGACATCTAAACATCCTATTGAACTGTTTAAATGCGTCCATCATGATGGCTAGAAAGCCGTCATTTGTTCATCAAAACCAACCCCAAATATTAAGTTAAGTCAACTACAATTTGAGCATTTGATACCACAGGGAAATTATGCCTGTGATTATACTATAACTATTTGATCTTATATAGATACTATATCAGATAATGAGCATTATCTGGAGGAACAAAAAAACTACTCACCCAAAGTCTGTCGCTATAATGATCTGCATAACTTAGGACATATTTTGATGATGGATTTATATCAGGAGTAATAAGTACTTCCTGAAGTTTAATGGTATAATAAGGCTGTAGTTTTATTTCTTTGACATTTTCAGGTACCGGAGCATTGGATCTTTCTCTTGATTCATCCCATTGACTCATCAGATGACACTTTCCGTTGCACTTCAATACTGGTTTTGTTTTGTTAATGCAGAGATTTTCTATGATGTATTTTTGATTCATTTTCCATGCCAATACCACTGTCACCTTCGAAAATAAAGGGAGACATAACAATACCGACATTAGATAAATTAAAATATTTTTCACAAGCGCAAAGATAAGCAATAATTTTAGACTGAATGATGATTAAAATCATGATTTTTAAACAAAAAAGACCAAAAAGTATTCATAAACTTTAATGAGTCCGCTCTACTCTAAGGTAGATCAACATATTAAAAATGTATTTTCATATTCATCTTCCTAAAGTGGTTAGCTCAGTACTTTTCAACCATGATTTATATCTCCAGTCACCAGTATTTCTATGGTTTTTAAGTATGATAGATAGAGTCAACTTGCTGAATGTATAACTCGAGCACTACCCAGGAATAAATTGCCATTAATTACTCTTACTTTCCTTTTTTGCCATTTTTGATGGATAATCTTTAAGCGCTTTTTTTACGCCCTTAATCATCCTTTTCTCATCAAATTGTTCATGGAGTTCAATGTACCTCTGAGTAGTGGATTGCCAGAAGACGCTGGATGTTTCAGAATCGATAAGGTCTATGATCAGTGACCCTTGCAGATATCTATATACTTTTCTATGGTAATAATCTTCATAACCGTCCCAATAACTTATCGGTCGATCATAAGGATCCATCACATGTTGTTTATTTGCAAGAATGGATTCTTTTTCTTCGAGAATGAAATGAAAACCTACTAACAAATCAGGATTATTTTCATCATTAATGAGACCCTTAGATTCCAATTCTCTCTTTATGGTCTCTTGGAGTAGCTGCATTCTTTCTGGGCTGTACCCGTAATCAGGCCCTTGATATTTTATTTCACATCCTTGTATCCAGCAAAAGGTGGTGTATTTGTTAAAATCTATATTCGGAGCTTGAGCGGTTTCGACTTTTACACTCGCACAGCTCGTAGTAAGTAAAGCTATGAAAGCAATAAAAAGTGTTCTCATTTTTATTTTTTTTTAATTCTTGGTGATTCTTTGTGTTTTTACGCCTTTTTGGCAAAATAAAATTTACGGAGTGGACTCAATAATATTTTCTGGATGCCATGTCTTTTTTTTTGGCTAAAATTTATTTGATCAGCAATAATTGACTTTGTTTTATTCCTACTACCCAATGCTTTACCATGGGGTTAATATGTACATAATCGCCTGGTTTTAATGTTTTTATAATTCCTTTTTCGTTTTCAAAAACCACTTCGCCTTCAACACAAACTAACAAGGCAGGAATTTTGGTGATATGTTCTTTTAATCTTTCGCCTTGCAAAATTTGTATCGCAGTTGCATTACCCATTTCACTTTTAAAAAGGGCAATTGTCGAAACTGGTTTTTCTAGTGTGTGCAAATCCTTTATGTTCATTGGATGTATTTATTGTTTTTAACAAATGAAGTTTTAATATTTTAAATTGATGCATTGTATCCATCTTTAAAGACAAAAAAGTGATTAATACTGACTTGTTAATGGTAGCCCAGTTCAATATTAGTCTTTGTTTGCTTTGACTTTCATAATGCAGAGCAGAGTTTATTTGATTCTAACAGAATTAAGTACGCATTTTAATTTTACATTCACGTCTTGAGCGTAAACTTCGAGATCTTTATTTCCTACAGCACCCATTGCTACAGACGGGTCGATGGCTGCAATTTCTACTTCTCCGGTTTCCAGCTCTCTGATGGTAACATTACAAGGTAGCATGGTACTGATACTGGGATCTATCGACAAGACCTTATCAGCATAGACTGGGTTGCAAGCACCCAGGATGATGTGAGGCAGATATTCTTTGTCCAATTTCTTCTTCATCGTAGCTTGAATGTCAATCTCGGTCAGCACACCAAAACCTTCAGCTTTCAATGCTGCTTCTACGACCGGACGAATCGCTGTCACGGTGGTTCCTGCTATTTTTATGGTATTGCAAAAATTCATAATCTTTGTTTTATTTTTGTTATTTGAATATAGTGCTCTGTCCAGATAAAGAACTTAATTAAATGTGGTTCTTTTTCCGAATATCTGCGTTAAAAATACTCGCCGTAGCTACGGCTATGGCTGCGTTTTTTGCCTTGATCTTCAAAAAAATAACTCCCATTTTAATTTAACTTATTATCTGGACAGAGCACTAGGTGACAATATAACTCATTTGCATGAATATCTTCAAATTGGAATACAAAAACTTACCCATCAAAATTTAGAAACTTTGCCACGATGGATTTGACCATTTGTATCCAGAAGATTAATAATATACATCCCACTGGTTTGTCCATCCATTTGGACGTTTAGTTGACCTTCTTCATTGTGCAATACATTCACAGCATAAATGCACTGTCCACTTATATTATAGAGTTTGACCTGCTTTATCTTTTTATTGATTCTGATGGAAAAATCTCCCGAGGTCGGATTGGGATAGATGCTCCAGGGTGGTAGATCGGATACATCTTTACTACTACTGATCAACTGTCCGAAATCTCCATTTTCGTTATTATTTTTATCAAGGGACGATACTACAAATTTTTTATTGTCCATAAGACTTTGACTTAGTGGCCACTGATTGGATGCAGTGATTCCGATGATTTTTGCGCCATCTTCCCTATTAGTTATGGCTTGGGCTGTATTATCAAATGCATAGATGACATATTTCTTAGGCTTATCTCCATCATTAGCTGCAAGCGGGGTCTCCCATTTTAAAAGATTACCTTCGATCCGGACATTGGCAGGAACTAAGGGGCATATATTGTCCTTCCCTTCTATGGGTGGTGCAAATGAGGGGTTAGCATACTCTTTGCCATTGAGTAAAGAATTGATCGTGCCATCGTTATTTTTGATATCCGAATAATTGTACGCTATCATCCCATAGGTCGCCATCATAGTTTCCGAACGATTTATGCTGACTTGATCCTGGATTTCCGTTCCACTTCCGAAGGCCGCCTCCCCGATTCTGTAAAAGGCCAACCCAGGATATATTTGTTTCTCATAAAGTGCAGCCTGACTATTCCACCACGACGACAATGCCAAATAGTCTTGCGCACCGCCAATACGCCAATAAAGTTGAGGCGCAAGATAATCTACTTTGCCTGCTTCAAGCCACTGCAAAGGATCACAATACAGGGCAGAGTATGATGAATTGCCAGACACGCCCAAAGGCACACCACTCTTCCATATCCCAAATGGACTGACGCCAAATACGATATTTTTCTTTTTTGCTTCATTGACATTTTGTATCAAATCATACACCCCAGCGATCATTTGATTGACGTTGTCTCGACGCCAGTCAAATAGGGTCAGACCTCTCGGATTGAACAATAAGTGTGCCTGGGCATCTTGATTATTTGGGGATGCTGCCATCCCGCCACTTGGATAAAAATAGTCGTCAAAGTGAATGCCATCCACATCATATCGGGTGATAATATCTTGTACCACACGATTGATATAAGCCCTGACCTCTGGCAGACCAGGATTTAGAATAAAAAGTTTATCATTGTTGGATGCCGAAAATACCCATGATGGATTTTTGTTGGTCACGTGATCGGCACTATATTGGTATAATGAACTACTGGTTTTAGCCCTGTAAGGATTGAGCCAAGCATGTAGATCCATGCCCCTCTGATGTGCTTGTTGGGTGACAAATTCTAAAGGATCCCACATCTCAGCAGGCGCAAGGCCTTGTACTCCAGTCAACCATCTTGACCATGGTTCGATATCGGAACGGTATAAAGCATCACATTCTGTCCTGACCTGAAAAAATATAGCATTGTATCCGTTGTCTTTTAAATGATCAAGAATAGAGATCAACTCTGCCTTTTGAACCGCAGTTGAAGCATTGATGGTAGAAGGCCAATTGAGATTGAATACCGTAGTCAAGAATACGCCTCGGATATCGCGCTTAGGAGTAGCTCGGTTAAACTCAGGTGGAGTATTACAAACTTGCCCGTGTGTATTAATTGCGAAAAGTAAACTTAGGGTGATAATTTTCAAATTCATAGCAACCATTTTATTAATACTACTTTTTCAAACAACCAAAAGTAAGATTAATAATCGAGTTTTAAAAACAAATTTTTCTTGTAAATATCAAGTTATACTTTTTCGAAATATTGATGTGATTGCTGACAAAAATATTCACATTAAAACTGGAATTTTCAACCCATTTACAACAGATTTCATCTGTTTATTTTTTTAATTGGCATTCTCTGAATGCCTGTTTAAAGAAGCCAGATGGAATTCGCATGAAAATAATCATCACGGTTTGTGTGTTACTACTCATGCTCATTTCATCTACTCAATATATATTCAGAATACCAGACTTCTCACAATTATATTTGCGTTGAAAGTATCAAATTCAATTGCCATTGGCCCTAGCC
>JBATLS010000271.1:0-2304 GCA_049289435.1 Saprospiraceae bacterium
ATTGATTGTGTTATGATCATAATTTGCAACAAGTCTCCTGCTCTGAAATTATGAAATTCTATAAAATCTCTCTTTCAATAAAACTTTGTACATTTCCTTCCATTCCGCATTTAGAAAACTCCTATCAATCATTTCTTGCCACTTTGGCCAAGCTTTGTACATTTTATTAAAAATATTTTTCTGTTGTTGGGCATCCAGACGTAAGGTATTAAATGCTGTCTCAAAATCAGCTCTGGTTATTTTCTTTTTCTTGCCATTGAGTGAGAGTGCCATATCTTCGTCATCAGCAGGATTGACCAATGCAGTAGCCACCAGATCATAAGCTGGGGATAGTATAGGACCATTGTTTGGCTGAGAGATAAGTGAAAAGTTTTTTAAATGCATATCAGCATTACCTGTGAGAAATGAAAAAAGCACCAACTCAAAAAAATTGACCACATCCAGTCCCGGCATTACAGAAAATTTCTGAATTACTTTGGCTATCTGCTCATAGGAGCCATGGTATTTATTTTCACTCAACCGTTCGGTGAGTTGGCACATATCTTCCATGTGTACCTTGGACTGATTAATTCGATCTATCCGTTTGGTTACGTACGCGAGATTGCCCGTTTGTAGTCTGATCAGACTGTGTGGCACTACTTTTATTCTGGCCAGATGTGCCAGATGCATAGTCAAGTCTTCTACTTCAGGCATATACTGATAATGAATGGATGGCGGCTTTAATATATATCCACCCCACAATCCTACTATGGTAAAACGCTTGGGGTGGTTGGTATTATCAGACGGTGACAAGTGCATAGATAATTTTGGTTGGACTCCTGTCACGGCAGTTTGGCGTTGTATCAATTCTTCTGCCAAAGCTTCCATATTATTTTCGCTGTAAGGCAGCACTGGTGGAATACTGACACCAAAGATTTTTTTACTACAAGAAGCGTGAAAATCTACTTCTTGTGCATCTAACCCTGAATAACAATATAAGCATCGATTGTTCATTTTACCTCCACATTTACAGGATAAACACTGACTGCGCCTACACAATCTCTGCAGCAAGCCAATAATAAGCCCATCCTATCTTTTGGACGGAGCTTCCAGTTTTTTTCGGCAATCTCCAATAGCCAACCTTCAGGTATCAAGCCATCAAAAAAAGGGAACATTACTTTACTTGTATATGCGGTGGTACGTAAGGGAAGTGTCAGACTTATAGGTGTTACTTTGTCGTTTTGAAGATATTCGGCATCATAGACAAAATGATATCCATTTTCATCCAGTGTGAGCCATCCAGCTGTAAGGTCATGCATTTTTATTTCTGCTTTTCTCATCTTTATTGTTTTTGATCAACTAAAAATTACGATCTCGCTCGACAGGCCCCATTTCATATCCAAAAAGACTTAGCACCTGATTTACCTTATCCAATCTAAGCGTTGCTTTTCCTTGCTCCAGCTCCCGCAAAAATCTAAGTCCAACCCCAGCTTTCTCAGCCAGTTCTGGTTGGGTCAGCTTAGCAAGCCCTCTTTTTTCTTTGACAAATGCGCTTAAGTTCATTATTATACCTTTTAGGGTGTAAATTAAATATAAAATATTACATACTGTACCATATCGGGTGTATAATAGCTAATACAAATCATTATTATACCTGATAGGGTATATAATACATTAATTAATAACAAATTGCACCATATCGGGTATATACCATCTGTCATCGAATATGTTGACAGTTAAAGGTGAATGGCAACCATCCCTAAGGATTTCTATAGACTGGGCATGGGGATTTATGATATGTTTATGGAGGGAGAAGAGTAAAATTGTCTTACAACTGGAAATATATCTACTGAATTTGTGTAAATAATAGTTCCCCCTACTGCACCTCACAAGGCCATACCCACTCATCCAATGGGTAAGAAACTGGCGTATAGCTGTAGTGCCACCACTCTGTTCTGATGGATTTAAATCCATATGATTCCATGACTTTTTTCAGTAAGGCTCTGTTTTTATTGATTTCTGGGGAGTGTCCTTTGAAATCATGATGTGCTTCTTTTCCAAAAAAGTCAAAGTCTGTACCCATATCCAGTTCCTTCCCCGCCGAATCTGTAATGGTCAGATCTACCGCCAATCCCCGACTGTGCATAGATCCCTTATTGGGCGGGGTCACATAATTGGGGTCAGGTACTATGTCCCATAGCCGCTGTTGATATGGTCTGGGTCTGAAGCAATCGAATACTTTGATTCGATATCCATATTTTTGATTGAGAAATGCATGGATGTCTTTCAGTCGCTGAGCAGCCTCCGGTCGCAGGAAACATTTAC
>JBATLS010000272.1:0-19973 GCA_049289435.1 Saprospiraceae bacterium
AAATACCTATGAGGACAAATCCAATATTAGACACAACTCTATTGAACAAAAAGCCAATGATCATCATCACAATACCCAACCCAGCCATGACTATTAAGGATTGTTGGAAATTTATTTTTGAATGATGATTGCTCAAAGAATGTAAATGATTTTAGATCTTTAGGTTAAACGCATAAAAGATCAAAATTAATATTCTTTGGTAAAAAACAACTTTATATAAGTGCGGATAAAAATAATTGTGTCAATTGGCTACCTTTACACCCGGAAATACAATTCATTTCTAAAATCAAAAAACTGTAGTTCATGTCAGCTGAAATTTTTTCAAAAGTCCATATGATATTCGATGGTATCAAGGCAGGAAAGATCGAAAATGCATCTGAATTGGAAGCATTCAGAATCAAATATGTGGGTTCGAAAAACGAAATTAAATCTCTTTTTGGAGAGATAAAAAATATTGACAATGATCGTAAAAAGGAGTTTGGTCAACTGCTCAATGATGTAAAACAAGCAGCAGAAGACAAATATGAACTCTACAAAACTAAACTTGAATCTCTGTCCGGAGATTACAGCGGCACTGATCTGGATCTGACTGCACCAAGCGAACCTATCCCTTCGGGGTCAAGGCATCCAGTATCTATTGTCATGAACAGGATCATACAGATATTCGAGCGCATTGGGTTTACAGTTGCTGAAGAAAGAGAAATCGAAGATGACTGGCACAATTTTACTGCCATGAATACTCCTGAAGACCATCCTGCCCGTGATATGCAAGATACTTTTTATCTGAAGGATTCTACCACAGAGCTATTGCGTACGCATACATCGTCCGTGCAAGCCAGGATCATGACGTCCCAAAAACCACCTATCCGCATCATAGCACCAGGGAGGGTATATAGAAATGAAACTATTTCATCGAGATCGCACTGCCAATTTCATCAGGTAGAGGGACTGTACATAGACAAAGGCATCTCTTTTGCTGATATGAAACAAACCTTACTTTATTTTGCCAGAGAAATGTACGGACCACAGACAGACATCCGATTGAGACCTAGTTTTTTCCCATTTACTGAGCCGAGTGCAGAGATGGATGTGTATTGGGGACTCAAAAACGAAGATGACCACAGGATCACCAAAGGCACTGGTTGGTTGGAAATATTAGGATGTGGTATGGTTGACCCCAATGTATTGATCAATTGTGGCATCGATCCCAATGAGTACAGTGGATTTGCTTTTGGTATGGGCATCGAGCGACAAGCCATGCTTCGATACAAAATTACTGATATAAGACAGTTGTTTGAGAATGATGCACGCTTTCTCAAGCAGTTTAGTGGCGTGATCTGATGAAGGATAAAAGAAGGTCGGCCATACTGATGACCCTCATGGCTGCCGTTTTGTGGAGTACTGGTGGCTTATTTATCAAACTCTTGCCTCAGGATGCATTTACCATTCTGTTTTATAGAAGCTTTTATGCAAGTCTTATATTTATCGTGATTTTTCGTGGCAAATTGCTCAAGATCAATCGGATGTCTATCATCAGCAGTTTGTTTTATGCATCAGTGCTGATTACATTCGTCACTTCTACCAAATTGACTACTGCAGCCAATGCCATTTTTCTCCAATATACAGCACCTGCATTTGTACTCATCTTTGAGCCTTATTTCACTCGCATCCGATTGAAAAAGATCAATGTTTGGACGGTCATTCTGTGTTTTGCAGGGATGTGTTTATTTTTTGTCAATCAAGTACGTACTCCTGACAATTGGCTGGGCATATGGATCGCTCTGGCAGGAGGTGTGATATTGTCGGGTTTATTGATTTCCCAAAAGATGAACAAACCGGAAAATATGCCCAGTGCTGTTTTTTTGGGCAACATCTTAGTATGTCTCATTACATTGCCATGGTTTATCAAAAATCCATTGCCATCTATGTTAGAAAACAACTATCTCATGATCCTCGGGATCGGACAATTGGGGTTGGGTTTTGCACTGTTTCTATATGGACAAAAGATTCTGCCTGCTATCGAGAGCTCGTTGATATCCATGCTTGAGCCCATCTTGACGCCAATTTGGGTTTTTGTTGGGTATGGCGAAAATCCTGGCTTTTGGGCCTTGATAGGTGGGATAGTGATCATCTCAGCACTGATATTCAGGATCTATTGGATAGAGATAGTGCTTAGGAAACAATCACTTAGTTAGGGTCTGCTGAAAAAGTCAGATGTGCTCAAGTTACGAAGTGTAGAGCCGCAGATGTATAAGAATACTTCAAGGTGAAGAAACTGAAGTAGATGGAGTGCAGCTGGCTTACAAAAATAATTAAAATGTCGTGCAGGGGATTTGAAGGTATTTTCTATTTTTCCGTGCATCTTGAGTTTATTATTATGTGATATATGTATGATTATCAATTATTTTTGTGAATTTCAGCAGACCCTAGTTAGCCTAAATAAAACTCGTCATAGACTACTTTTTCTACAGATTTTCGATAAGCATTAGGGTTTTTCCCTGTTTTTTCTTTGAATAGCCTGTTGAAATGTGAAAAATTATTAAATCCACTTTCATAACACACTTCTGCAATGGTGTGTCTCTCTTCGCTCAGCAGCTTGCACGCATGCACGATTCTGAATTCATTGACAAACTCAGTAAATGTCTTATTGGTTACTTTCTTAAAATATCGGCAGAAGGAAGGTATGGTCATACTCACCTCAGTGGCGATGTCTTCGAGCTGGATGGGTTCAGTGAAGTGATTTCGCACATACTTATATATAGTGTCTATCCGATCGGTATCTTGACCTTGCACGACGAGCGCAACACCCGCAGCATTCAATAACTGATAGTCTTTTGATATTGCCAGAATTTGCAGAATCTTTAAAAATTCAACCACTTTTTCAAATTGATTCATGTAGAACAGACTGTTGAGCCGACTTCCGACCTCGTCTTTGGTATTGCCAAAAAAAGATAGACCTGACTTAGATCTTTCAAAAAGCATATCGATGGCTTGCATTTCCGGCAGTTTAAAGAAATCTTTTCCAAGGAAATCCGTTTTCATCTGTAGTACTATTTCGGCATTGGTACCTGACAGTCGATCCATAAAACCATAATGTGGTAGATTGGGTCCCAGCATGACCAATTCACCACCACTATAGTATGATATGTGATTTCCAATATGCCTTTTGCCACTACCATGTTTGATATACACGATCTCCAACTCAGGATGAAAATGCCAGGATGGTTGTGAATTTGGGTTGAACTCCTCAAATTTTCGCAAAGTAAAGGAGTGACCAAAACTAGGTTCTATCTTTTCGAGGGCTGGAGAAGTCAGATTTGCCTTTATCATATAGTTTGTTTTATCTACAAATTTAATGAAAATTCAGCATATATAATTGTATCCATTTATAGATTAATGTTAAATTAACTACAAATTAACTAATATTAACCTAACAAGGTAATTTAGTATAGTAATAGGAAAAGATAGACGTAGATTTATCATACGTATCACCCATACCTTTGCAGTATCAAAATTGATTTTATTAATCTCTAAAATATTTTATTATGAAAACCCAATTATTAATTTTTGTTTTGGCTATGATATCTTATGCAGGTATCGCCTCCAACAACCCTAATGCCTTGATTGAAAAATCAAAATCCATCACCGTCCATACTGCTATGTGGAAATCACAGACCATACATGCAGTAATGAGAGATGAAGCAGGCAATGTATTGATTGATGAGACTTTTGAAAACACAAAGAGTCTTAGAAAGTACAATCTCAAGGGATTGCAAGATGGTAATTATGTGCTCGAACTCTCCAATGAATTTAAAATCGAGGAGACTTCTTTTACCATCTTTCGAAATGAAGTGATCATTTCCCCCAAGGTCACTACACAATTCAAGCCAGTCATGAGTACTGGTGATGGATACCTGGATGTCAATCTTTTGAACTTAGGGAGCAATGCCTCCATCTCCATTGCTGATGAAAGAAACAATGTTGTCTTTCAACAAAAGTTGGATGCTCCTGCCGTTCACAAAAGATTTGATTTATCAAAACTTGCTCAGGGAGACTATGTTGCCACCATTTGGGTGAACAATAAGTTTTACACTAAGCTTATAACCAGATAATAATTTATTGCTTCCATATGCCGCATCATCGGGATATAAGCATGTCGGAAGTAAAGAATAATGTGGCTTTAATGATTTGGACAGGCCATCGAATAAAGTTTCGGTGGTCTGTTCTATTTTGGTAGGTATTAAAGCGACAAAATTGGATACACCAAAACATTTAAAATACTCAAACACCTCAACAAAGCTTATGTGCCATACGGCTGTTTCTTTTTTGAGTCCGTTCTGAATAGTATTATTTTGCCACAATGGCACAAAAGAAACAAAGTATCATCATATTCAAATAATTGATTATCAATTATTTGCGAGAGTTTTTGACCAGTTCCATCAACCAGATAACCTCAGCCTCGGTGAGATATCTCCAATGATCATTCTGTAGATCATCCAAGGTAATATCCATGATCCTGATACGAACCAACCTAGTGACATGATAGCCCAGATACTCGCACATCCGTCTGATCTGCCGATTGAGGCCCTGAGTAAGGACTATCCGAAAAGTATGACTATCTATTTTGGATACCTTACAAGGCCTGGTGACGGTATCCAAGATGGGGACTCCTGATGCCATGGTCTTGATAAAAGCCTGATCGATTGGCTTTTGGACACTTACTATGTATTCTTTTTCGTGATAATTGCCAGCGCGCAGTATTTTATTGACGATATCTCCATCATTGGTGAGCAAAATGAGCCCCTCGGACATTTTGTCCAATCTGCCGATGGGAAATATTCTCTCTTTATAGTCGAGATGGCTGATGATATTATCGGGTTCCCTATCATCTGTAGTACATACGATACCGACGGGTTTGTGATATGCGATATAGACTGGAGTCACTTTATTGACCAGGGATTTGTCATCGAGGTGGACAGTATCATCGGGGTTGACCCTATTGCCTTTTGTAGCGATGATTCCATTGATCTTGACCCTTCCTGCATCTATGAGTTTGTCAGCTTCACGACGAGAACAATACCCCGTATCACTGATATATTTGTTGAGACTGATGTGGTCTTTTTCCATTACTTGAGGCTACCTAAATCAACAAACACATCATTACTACTTGAAGTTGTGGATTTGGGAGCGTCTTTTTTCGAAAGATTTTTATGGAGACTGACCAATTCACCTACTCTGGGACTAAAACCAGATTTCAGATGATTTTTTGATAATAAACTTTCCAGTCTGACTCCGTATTTTTGTGATATTTGATACATAGATTCTCCTTGGGCGACGGTATGAAAGATGTCCTTTTCTTCTCCATCTTCATAAGATTTTTTCTTTTTCTGTAAGTATATGATTTCACCTGTTTCCAATAGGTCATCCTGACTTGTCAACCCTTCGTTGTACTCCAGCAAATCAAATACATCTTCATCCATGGTCATTGCCAGCTCTCTGATGGATTCACCACCTTTGGCTTTGACCATTTTGACATCATTTATTTTTGAAGTGCTGTATTTTGTCATAGATCTTTTGAATACTGAAGATGACTCCCGATCGTTGGTAGGTCTTTGGTTTGCCTGGACGATTTGGGGTTCTTTAGACTTTTTAGTATTCTTATCACTTTTGCTATTATATCGACTGGATTCATCGGCTATATTACTGTCATACATTGACTTTGATACCTGCTCATCATATTTATAAAGTTGGTTGAGTTCGATGATTTTTATCAATTTGGATGGGTATTGTGGGTCAGTAGCGTACCCAGAAAACTTCAATCCATTGGCCCATCCGACATAGTCAGTACTTCCCAATTCAAACAAGAATCCATATCTGGATTGTTTGCTAGGATTGGATAGAAAGTCTGAGTGAGCGATGTACGATTCTTCGGCACTTCCAAATGCTCTGAAGCAACTTTCTATCATCGTACCATCCTGTCCTCTCTCATCATCAAACTTACCATAGACTTTTCCCGTCCATTCGCTACCACATTTGATCCCAAAATGATTATTGGCCTGATAGGCCAGGGGGCTTCGACCCAGATCTGACTCCAATATACCTTGAGCGAGCTTGATACTGGCCGGAATGCCTGTGCGCCTCATTTCAGATACAGCGATACCATGAAATGATGAAATATAATTTTCTGTTAATTTTTTATTGGCGTCCACGATGACTGGGACGAGCAAAAACGAGATGAAAACCAACTTATTGATCATATTATTAAGAAATTTATATATTATATATTATTGTAATGTGATAATACAAATATCGTTCCGAAATTTCTGTTGCACTCAAATAGGTGTCTTAATAATGAATTTTTAAACAAAATTATTGTTACTATTGCATGTCGGATATTCGACAATTAAAAAATTATCAATCAAATACAAAATGGATATTACAGATTTGTTGCAAGGACCAATGAAAGATATTATTATACAACAAGTAGGCAGTCAACTGGGATTGGGAGACAGCGCACAAGCCAACTCTGCCGTAGATGGTGTATTCGGTACACTACTCAACGCCATATCGAAAAACGCCAGTACTCCTGAGGGAGCTGACAGCCTGATGTCGGCTTTGGATAGAGATCATGATGGAAGCATACTCAATGATTTGGGTGGCTTTTTATCAGGGGCTGTGTCACCACAAAACCCCAATACTGCCAATGGAGCAGGTATATTGAAGCATATTTTGGGTGGTCAGCAAGAAGATGCAGCTGCCAATATCTCCAAGGAAAGTGGTATAGATACCGCCAAAATCATGCAGATGATGGCCACATTGGCACCTGTAGTGTTGGGTATGCTGGGCAAGGCAAAAGCTCAGCCACAGGTACAGCAACAAGGTGGTGGATTGTTGGATTTTATCACTGGAGCCACTCAAAAAGTCAATCAGCAACCAGCCAATCAAAGTATATTTAGCAAATTGCTGGATAAAGACGGTGATGGTAGTATGATAGATGATATCGCAGCCATGGGTATGAAATCTATTTTTGGAAAAATATTAGGTAATAAATAGTCTTAGCATAAGCGAAAGATTTGGCGAATTTAAAATTTTCCATATGCACCTATGTGGGCAGCAGGACTTAAGGTATTGTTGCCCATATTTTTTTTATTTTATCGCCTAAATATCTATAATGAGTTCCGTTATGAAGGCCAAAACCACAGCTCGCCAACAAAGGCGGGTAAAATCAGCAGTTTTGACGACAAACCATAGCCATCGCTATGGTGCATGACTGAACGGTGCGCAACAATCCCGATAGCTATCGGGAGGTAGGGGCACTCGAATTTAGTGAAGGAACTGTCAGCGAACCTGACAGCGTCTTTATCTTTTTTACGGAGCAACTGATTTTGCATTGGTTTTGGGCTGTAATAGGAAATTCATTATAGATTTTTAGGTATCACATAGGCTTTAGGCGAAATACCAATTTTAACCTAACAACACAATTTATTAAAGTACTTAGTGTATATTTGCCACTAATTAATTTTTGCCTTTTACTAAAGGCAGATGAAAGCTTTGAAGCCCATTAAAATATTTACGACTATGTCATTACATTTTCATATCCATTACCGTACAGTTATTGGAGACCAGGTAGCAATTGAATACTATACCGTTAGACCTGATGAAAAAACACTGATATTTGGACATACCTATGATGGCGAAAATTGGACGTTCACCGTAAATAATTTTACAAATCAATCGATCCATTATCAGTATATACTGCTAAAAAATGAAAAAATAGTTGGTAGAGAATGGGGTCACCACAGATCCATAGAGTCAACCAGTGAAGAAAATAAGCATATCAAAGATCACTGGAGACCAAGAGCCAATGAAAACAATGCATTTTTGTCATCGGCATTTACAGATGTTATTTTCCATAGAGACATCGTTGACAAAGACTCAAATGGCCTGCAGAAAAAGTTGTCCGACCAAAATGAAATTACATTTAGGCTATTGTCTCCGATGATACCCTCCCATCTAAAATATGGTGTCATCGGCAATACTTCCTGGCTGGGAGACTGGAAAATACCCGTGGTGATGAATGATACAGAATATCCATTATGGCAAATCACCCTTCCACTAGATGCACAAGATAGCTATATCGAGTACAAATATGTGGTATATGACCCCAAGGATCAATCTATCCAATATTGGGAAGTAGGCGAAAACCGAAAAAGCCATTGCACCATGCCGAGCCCAACCAAAAACCAGATATATATCAATGATGATTATTTTTTGGCACCAGACATCAAATGGAAAGGGTCAGGAGTAGCCATACCTGTGTTTTCTCTTCGTAGTAAGACTGGATGTGGTATAGGTGAATTTAAGGATTTGAGATTGCTGACTGATTGGGCGCATGATGTGGGTATGAAGATCATTCAAGTACTTCCTATCAACGATACCATCGCTCAAAAGTCATGGACAGATAGCTATCCATACGCAGCGATTTCAGTATATGCATTACAACCTTTGTATATAAATTTGGAAAGTATAGCTACTTTTAAGAGCAAAAAGCATCAAATAGACTGGTCTAAACAAGTTGCCGCTTTAAATAAACTCGATGAAGTGGATTTCGAAAGAGTGCTGGAATTAAAGTTTACTTATTTAAAAGTGCTTTTTGATCAGGAATATGACCACTTCAGGGCAGATCCAAAGGCCATGCAATACAATAAAGACAATGCGGGATGGATAGATTCGTATGCAGCGTTTTGTCATCTAAGAGATAGTTACAAAACGTGTAATTTTCACCTCTGGCAAGAATACTCGGTCTATCGTGAGGATCTGCCAACCGAACTATATAATGAAAGTGAAGAATCAAAACGGGCAATGGATTTTTATATCTTTATACAATATCATGCGGACAAACAACTAGTGGATGCTAAAATGTATGCAAGATCCAAAGGCGTGGTATTGAAAGGAGATTTACCCATAGGTATATATCGCTACAGTTGTGATGCCTGGGTGGCACCTTCGCTCTACAATATGGATGAGCAAGCAGGAGCACCACCGGATGACTACGCAGTCTTGGGTCAAAACTGGGGATTCCCTACCTACAACTGGTCAGAAATGGCCAAAGATGGGTACTTGTGGTGGCGACAAAGAATGCAGCAACTCAACCGATATTTTGACGCTATGAGGGTAGATCATATATTGGGCTTTTTTAGGATATGGTTTATACCCACTAGTCAGGTAGAGGGAACCATGGGTATGTTTAATCCTCGTCTGCCTATGTCTAAGGAAGCACTCGACCAATATGGCATCACAGGAGATCTGTCCAGATATACTACGCCATATATCACGGAGCAAATACTTCAGGCAACTTTTGGACACGAAGTGGAAGACATATTTGATATCTTCTTTTACAGAAATAAAGAGAACCAAATAAGCTTTAGAGCATCGTTTGATGACCAGAAGAAGATCAGCACATTTGTATCCCAAAACACAAAGTATAAAAAATTTGAGCAGAGACTCTTCAATCTTATTTCAGAAGTATTATTGCTGGTCGAACCAGAGAGTGAGGGTCAGTTTTTTAATCCACGAATTACTTTGTCGACAACCCAATCCTTTCAGCATCTCGATGACAGTATGCAAGAGCGACTTTTGAACCTTTACAATGATTATTACTTTACCCGACACGACGAATATTGGAAATCGCAGGCGCTACAAAAACTTCCAACCATCCTCGACGCCAGTGATATGCTGATATGCGGCGAAGATCTGGGTATGATACCCAAATCTGTGCCAGGAGTGATGAAAAAAATGAATATTATCTCATTGGAAATACAAAGAATGCCTAAGCAAAATGCCAGATTTGCTCAGACACGCTCCTATCCATACTTTTCTGTCTGTAGTCCATCTTGTCATGATATGTCCACGATCAGAGGTTGGTGGCAAGCAGATCACGAGAATGCGAAAGAATACTATGACCACTATTTGCACTGGTATGGCCTGACCCCGATAGAGGCCAGTCCGGAGATCGTCCAGGCGATCATAGAAGATCATTTGGCGTCGCCCAGTATGTGGGCCATATTCCCGATACAGGATTTGTTTGGCATGGATGCATCATTAAGAAAAAAAGATCCATTTTCTGAGCAAATCAACGAACCCAGCAATCCTAAACATTATTGGAAGTTCAGATTTCATATAGATCTCGAAGATATGGTAGTAACTAAACCATTGAATGAAAAACTCAGACATCTTGTAAGCAAATCGGGGAGATAATATGAAGTAGCTTGCCATGGAAGAAGATATATTTGTCACTATATTGAGTCAGTTTGCAAATTCTCCACTGTGGGGATGGCATTTTTTAGTGCCAAATGATATTGCAATCAAATATATCGATGGTAAAGACCGCAGAGTCATATGTACCATCAATGATCATATCACGATACACTGTGCCCTGATGCCCAATAAAGACACATGGTTTGTTATGACCAATCAACAGCTCGTCAAAAAAATGAATGTGCCGGTCAACTCTGAAATAAAAGTATGTTTGAAAAAAGACCATTCAAAATATGGAATGCCCATGCCCGAAGAAATGAATGAAGTGTTGCTACAGGATCCAGATGCAGATGATTACTTTCAGGCACTCACGTCAGGCAAACAAAGGAGTCTCATCTATATCGTCAGTAAAGTGAAAAATTCAGACAGTCGGATTCGTAAAGCATTGGCTATAGCAGACCATCTCACTGCCAATAAAGGAGCTATAGAATACAAATTGCTCAATGAAGCATTGAAAGAGTACAATAAAATGTAATTTCGTGCATTTAATCAAAGATGTGATTTTATACCATATTGTTTACTCTATAGCAAGTCATGCTTACAAAGCCGCATGTACTAAAAAAATCTTAAAGAATGCCAAAACCAATCAATAATACGACCAAAATAATTGCAACCATCATTGTACTGATCCTCTGTTTTGTATTGTATAAAATGTTGTGGGCAAAGGAAAAAGAGTTGAGATTTTCGGATATTATCGTGACTCCGGATATGAACACCACCATCGAAGCCGGTAAAGTATTGGATGTTACATTTAATGAACCAAAGCTCAGTAGCCATGATTCGATAGTCATCCGATTGAATGATCAACCACTTACCACGCTGATAGACAAATACGGAGTGGTCATTGATAGCAAAGATTTAGGGTTGGGGTATCAAAAATTGGACATCAAGGTCTCCAAAAGGGGTAAACACAAGTCCATTTCATTGCCATTTGTAGTAGTCTCTGACATCTCTCCAGGACCATTGGTATATAGCAAGGTGAGAGATATCACTCATGACCCCAAATCTTATACTCAGGGCATAGAAATGCATAATGGTATATTGTACGAAAGTGCTGGACAATATGGAGAATCGGCTATCAAAAAACTTGACCCTTTGTCTGGTAAAACTATCCAACAAAAGCCATTAGCGAAGGAATATTTTGGGGAGGGTTTGACCATATTGGATGGGAAGGTATATCAACTCACTTACAAAGAAGGCATATGTATCATCTATGATGAATCTCTCAATGAGTTGGACAAAAAAAGATTTCCTTCTACCACTCGCGAAGGTTGGGGACTATGCAATGACGGCAAATCATTGATCATCAGTGATGGATCCAGTAAGCTTACATATGTAAATCCTGCATCATTTGCTATAGAAAAGATCATGACCATATATGCCGGAAGCAAAGAGGTGGCTGCACTAAATGAGTTGGAATATGTCAACGGCATCATATACGCCAACATCTATACTACCAATCAAATCGTAAAAATCGAAGCAAATACTGGCAAAGTATTGGGCGTCCTGGATATGGCCAATCTAAAAAATGAAAACCAAGATGGCGAAGTACTCAATGGTATTGCTTACAATATAAAAACCGGAACTTTTCTAATCACTGGAAAATACTGGAAAAAGATGTACGAAGTCAAAATATGAACGAATAGTGCTCCATCAAATTATCAAGAGTTAAAAATTCTACTTCAAATTGGGATTTCTTTCATGAGCTAGAGAGTTATTTTACTGTCCAATTTCGGTAATCCTATCGGCATTACATACTTCGAATGCAATATATTGCTACTCTTGCATTCAGAGATTGCAAGGCCATTTTACGTCATTCAACTTCCAAAGTCTTGTAAAAAAGGATGTTTAAATTTTTAATCCAATAAAATCGCCCATCAATTGGATCTCCAGAAGAAAGGAGTAAATATGATGAGTATAGTGAAAAGTTCCAGGCGTCCTAAAAGCATCAGAGCCGTAAAAATCCATTTTGCAGTGAGTGGAATAGAATAAAAATTATCCATGGGACCCAACTTTCCGATGGATGGGCCTACATTGCCTAAAGTCGTAGCTACACCTCCTATAGCAGTAAGAAAATCCAGACCCGTGACCGTGATCAATAACGATCCAGATATGAAAAGCATGAGATAAACCAAAAGAAACACCAATATATGTGTCAAGATCCTGGGTGGTACCAACTCTTTATTGATTTTGATACGAATCATCGCACGTGGGTGTAAGATTCGTTTAAACTCAAGGTAGGTATTCTTTACAAATACCATATGTCTGATAAACTTGATGCCTCCGGCTGTACTACCTGCGCAAGCACCCAAAAACAACAACATGAAAAAAAACATCGTCAATCCGGGACTCCATTGAGTATAATCAGCGATCACAAATCCAGTGGTGGTAACCAGGCTGATGAGCATAAACAATCCATTTCTGAAATTTTGCTCATAGCTTCCTCCTGCCATATAGTTGATCCAAAGCCCAAGGATCAGGGATGCCAGTAAAATAAAGAGACTGTAATACCTAAACTCCTCATTGATCCATACTTTTTGAAATTTGCCTTTGAGCATATAATAAATCACTACGTAGTTGCACCCTGCAATAAACATAAATAAAATGATCGTATAGTGAATCAAAGGGGATGTAAAATGGGCAATGCTTGCATTTTTGGTCGAAAATCCACCAGTACCCATGGTGGCAAAAGCATGATTGATGGCATCAAAAGGGGTCATACCTTCCCACCATAATATAAAAAACAGCGTTATGGTCAGCCCGAAATATATAAACCAGAGCCTCTTTGCTGTTTCTTTGATGCGAGGATGTACCTTATCGGCAGTGGGTCCCGGGGCTTCTGCTCCGAAGAGCTCTATACCAGCGATACCCAGCAAGGGAAACAGGGCAACAGTCAAGACTATGATCCCCATACCTCCAATCCAGTGAGTGAGGCTACGCCAAAATAATATCCCAGGTGGCAAAGCTTCGATATTGCTGAAGATGGTCGCTCCAGTGGTAGTAAATCCAGAGACAGACTCGAATAATGCATCTGTATAGTAAGGGGTCACTCCAGCAATATAAAAAGGCAGAGCACCAAAAATACCCATAAACAACCATCCCAAAGCGACGATCAGATACCCTTCCCTCTTATTGACCGTCGTACTGGCACTAAATTTATAAAACCAAAATATAGATCCGAAAATGATGGCCAGACAGCCTGACTTGATAAATGCCATGGCATCATAACTCTCATGATAATAAGAGACACCAGCAGTCATAAACATACCAAATCCTAACAGTATCATCAGCACGCCTACTACATTGGATATCGGTTGGAAATTGATATTCATATTACTTGAATAATGATTCTACTTTGGCGATGGCAGACGGCAAAGCCAGGACGATCACCTTATCATCTACACTCATCACAAAATCACCTGTAGGTATGATGGTCTCATCGCCCCTGATGACCGCACCTATGATGGCATTGGCAGGTATTTTTAGGTTGCGTAAAGGTATCCTGGTCAACTTACTTTCCTTATCTATGATATACTCCGTCACTTCACCATCTACACCATGGAGGCTGGCTATGGCTTCTACATTGCCTTTGCGTACAAACCTAAAGATATTATTGGCGGCAATGATTTTTTTGTTGATCATCGTGTTGACACCTATATTTTGAGATATGTGCGTATAATCTAGATTTTCTACCAACGCAATGGTTTTGTGTACCCCCAATCTCTCCGCCATCAGAGAAGTAATGATATTGGTCTCACTATTGGGTGTGACTGCTATGAATGCATCCATCTGATGGAGTCCTTCTTCTTTCAGCAGTTCGAAATTGGATGGATCACCTTTGATCACCAATGTATTGTTGAGGTGATCGACCAGCCATTTGCATTGTTTTTCATCTTGCTCTACGATGGTGATCTTAAAATCATCTTCCAGATGTTTGGCGGCAGTCCTCGATATAATATTGCCGCCAATAAACATGATGCTTTTGATCTTTTTGCTGGGTTTGCCAATGGTTTCCAGCAAGCCATCTACTTCTTTTTTGGAGGTAATGAAATAGATGTGATCTCCTCTCCTCAGACGGGTGGATGATCTTGGCAATATCGTTTCGTTTCCTCTCAAAATGGCGATAGGACTATGTCTGGTGCCTTTATGTTTTTTGATCTCGTCAATGGTAAGTCCAATATAATAAGAAGGCTCTTCGATGGTGATTCCTATGAGGGAGACTTTGCCATTTTCGAAGTCAAAGCTATCCGTCACCTGACTGAGCTCCAGCAACCGAACGATCTCCTGAGCCGCCAGCAATGATGGTGAGATGATCTTATCGACTCCGAGATCACTAAAGGTGGATTTAAATTCCTTTCGGACATTGGAGATATTATTGATTCTGGCGATGGTTTGTTTGACTCCCAGTTTTTTTGCGAGAATACACGCTATAAGGTTGTCATTTTCAAGTGTAGTGACGGCCAAAAAAATGTCGGCGTTTTTGAGTCCCGCATCATCCAATGTCTGGATGGAAGAAGCATCTCCATATATGGTCTGAACATCAAGATGCGACTGAGCATAATCCAGCGTGTCTCTGTTGCTATCTATGATCACAATGTCATGTTGTGCCGAGGACAATAATCTCGCCAGGTGAAAGCCTATACCTCCAGCGCCTGCTATTACTATTTTCATCTAATTTTTAGTCAAATCCTATTCAATAGAAAATATATCTGCAAATGTATCATTACTCTATTACTATCCAGCTAAATAGATTGAAAAATTACTTGTAAAGTATTTTATTTGTATGTATAATTAAGGAAATTGTACACTTAAATGGTTTGAAATCAAATCATTAGATAAAATTATCAAAAATATACCCCTTTCTGGATTATCACAAATCATCAATTTGTACGTTTTAAAAAATGAATATTATAAAGCAATCTATGAAGATACTAATGGTGTGCTTAGGCAATATATGCAGATCTCCGATGGCTCAAGGCATCATGGAGTCAAAACTCCATAAAAGGGGCTTACATTGGATCGTTGACTCTGCCGGAACTTCTGGCTGGCATGATGGGCAAAACCCTGACCAAAGAGCTATGGGGACTTGTGAAATGTTTGGGGTCAATATATCGAAACAAAAATCCAGGAAATTCATACCAGACGACTTGGATAGATTTGACAAAGTATTTGCCATGGATGCTTCCAATTATCAAGACATCCTCCGATTGTGTCAAACTGACGAACACAAACAAAAAGTAGCCTTACTCATGAATCTAAAATTTCCCGACAGAAATATGGCTGTTCCCGATCCTTATTACAGTGGAAATTTTGAAGAAGTGTATCATTTGCTCGAAGATAGTATGGATGACATCATCGACCATATAGTTGCCAATGGATAAAGCTTTTATTTGACATCTACTTCTTGATAAGTATGAGCTGCAAAAATTCCTGTACCATTATTAATATTGGAGATCACAGATACTGGATTGGCAAAAGGATTGTCTTTGGTTTTGTCAAATTCTAACAATGAACGACTAAAATGGTAATATGACTCATTGATATCGTACCATACCACTTTTAGATTGCCTTTGGCGTGATCAGCTGCAATGGGATACATCAGGATATCCAATATTTTTTCTTTGCCGTCAAACCCCTCATCCGTAAGTACCAGTATATTGTTCCCAAACGCTTCTTTCAATCCAGGATCAATCGAACTGATGAAAGTAGGCCTGATCCGGCCATTGCTATTGGGAGCAAGGACTTGAATGGCATAATAGTTCTTGCCTGGCTTATCCTTGATTTTGATGGTGATTTTGCTTCTTTTGTCTCCCGAATTGTCCAGCCCTCCATTTTCAGTAAATCCCGCAGAGATTACCTCACAAAAGGGTAAAAGGGTCGCTGAGGAAGTGACCGAAGGATAGGTGGGATGAGCAGCTTTGATTTCGAGTTGGTCTCCTGGTTTCAACTTACTATTGAGTATGATCCGATAATTATAATCTGTAGCATCAACCAGTTTTGATGCATTATTGGTTAGGCCATTTATATTGAGTTGGACAGTAGCGTCATTGATTTCCGCTTCTGCTTGATACTTTATATTCTCCAATATGCCAAAATTTCGGGATACTCTGATCAATACGGTATCTTGTCCTGATTTCACCTGACAGTCCAAGACAAGGGTTTTATCATACGCTGGTGCTTCGAGTTCCAACGATGTTTCAAAAAAATCACTGCATGCACTCAGAGCTACTATTAACCCAATGGGTAATATCAGATGTTTTAAATTCATTTTCCAGATATTTTCATACATAAATTAGAAATTTAAGGAGTAAGTGACATATGGTATCAATGGAAATAGGCTGATTTGCTTCAGGGTCTTTTTGTTTTCGCCATTGGGTTGTGACTCAGTAGAGAAATATACAAAAAACGGGTTGTTGTTGGCATACGTATTGTACGCACCGATGGACCAAGTACGAGTCCTTTTATTTTTATTTTTGACAAAATTGATGCCTATATCCAATCTATGGTAAGCCCGCATACGGTAACTATTGCGCTCGTCATACTGATCGACGGTGATGACATAGGTCTGCCTGTTGAATTCGTTGTAACTGACGATACCTGATTGAGACCGGGGGATGGTCACGGCATTGCCTGTGCCATAGATCCAAGTACCCGAAATATTGATCTTATCTGACAGGTCATACATAGAGACGATGGAGATATCATGCCGTCTGTCATATCGATACGGGAAGGGTTTGCCGCCATTGAGATCGTCAAATTGTCTATTGTTCCATGCGAGAGTATATCCTACCCACCCTGAGAGCTTGCCCGTTTTTTTCTGTACCAACAATTCCATACCATAGGTATCTCCGCTGCCCTGAGTGATCCTGTCTTGCCAGTCAGTCAGCTCAAACAGTCCGGAACCGTCTTTGTACGCTACCAGATTGTCCATCTTTTTGTAATACCCTTCGAGAGAAACTTCATATCCTGACGATAAAGATTTAGCGATGCCTATGGCAGCTTGCCATGATTCCTGCGGTTTTACACGTGCAGTGGTGGGTAGCCATAAGTCGGTGGGGAGTCCTATGCCTTCAAAAGATAGCAGATTGATAAACTGCCTCATCGTCGCAAATGAACCTTTCAATCCGATATCTCCCGGTAAAAGATATCTCATACTCAATCTAGGCTGGAGGGAGGTATATAATTTCTGGTCCACACTAAATCCAGATAAATGAAGACCTGCATTGATTTTAAATTTCTTGGAGAGTTCAAAATCATCTTCTACATATATCGCGCTTTCAACCGCATTTTTGATGGGTTGTCCGATGATTTGATTGAAAAATATTCCTTGATTATCGTTGGTCTGTTGCAACTCAAATTTGCCAGGATTAAACTCATGATGTATGATATTGCCCCCAAATCTGATATAATGTGCTGGTGAAGGTACGTAATCAAAATCCACTCTGGCGGCAAAATCCCTGATACCAGAGATATAACCCAGACTGATGACGTCCTGCTTGTTGTCCTGAAACTCCGTGCCGAAGGACACATTGGTATTTAATCTATAGTTGCTATAGGTCAGTGTAGTATTCATAAAAAGCTGATCAGTGATCAGATGATTCCATCGCAATGCACCAGTGAGATTGCCCCAACCCAAATGATTGTCTGTGAAATCTCTGGGCACACCACTTAGATCTTTCTCTTTAAAATAGAATTTATCATTGCCACCATAGACACTGATGTAAATCCGATCTTTTTGCGAAAAAGTATGATTGACCTTGGCATTGACATCGTAAAAATAATAACCTGTACCACCTTCAGCTTGCCTGTCTTTAAAACTTTGCTGGATCAGCGGCCTGGCAAGTATGTCGATGTATGTGCGACGTCCAGAGACCAAAAATGATGTTTTACCTTTACTGATCGGGCCTTCCAACGTCAGTTTTGAGCCAATCACTCCAATGGACATATTGCCGTGGAGCTCTTTTTGGTTGCCTTCTTTAAGGTTGATCTCGAGCACAGACGACAATCTTCCGCCATACCTTGCCGGAAACCCACCCTTGATTAAGGATACATCTTTGATGGCGTCGGCATTAAAGACGGACAAAAAACCAAATAGGTGATTGGCATTATATACCGGCACCCCATCGAGTAGGATTAAATTCTGATCCGGACTACCACCCCGGACATATAGGCCACTTTGACCTTCGCCGCCAGACTGCACGCCAGGTAATAGTTGCAATGCTTTCAATACATCCGTCTCTCCAAATAGTGCGGGTATTTTTTTGATCTGCAATATGGGTACATCGATGGTACTCATACGGGTCTCATTTTCTAATTTTTTATCCTTTTGGGCAATGACCTCTATCTCATCAAGCATCAACGCATCATCCAATACCACGTTTTGGGTCAGTGATTTTCGCCCGACCAGTTGGATAGATTTGGATTGGTATCCTATATATGAAAACTCAAGTGTCAACTCATCACTTTGATCGAGGGTGATACTATAAAATCCATATGTATTGGTATTGGTCCCACTCTGACTTAGTCGATGGAACACATGACAACCTATCAGTTTTTCTCCCGATGATGCTTCAGATACATAGCCCGAGATGGTGATTTTCTGCCCATAACAGATACAGACTACAAAAGTGAAAACAATAGTGTATAATATTTTCATAGATTGAAGTGCAAAGATGAAAAAAAAACAAACAAACTAACTCATGATACATTTACGAAAATAACAGGAATATATTGCTAAAGAAACTATAATATGAAAAGTCCTGATTTAAATTATTGCAATAGATCATTTTTTGACCTTACGCGCTTGATATGCAAGGTCCCTATGGGTTTAGTTGAAAAATTCTTTTTAAACCGCAATCCAATTATTTCCCATTTTTTTAATGCTAATTTATTGTATTCTGAAGGATTTTTCCATCTTTGTGAAAATACTTTATTTTTAGTGATCCCTAGACTTCAACGGTTAAATACATGATTCATAACTTATCTTCCAAAAATTCGATTGCCAATACCTATCTCTCTCAATTGAGAGATGTCAATGTCCAGAACAACCGATTGCTTTTTAGAAAAAATATGGAGAGAATAGGTAATATCCTCGCATATGAAATCAGTAAGTACCTGAATTATTCAGAGCAGGATATTGAGACGCCCCTGGGGATAGCTAAAATGTCTATCGCAGATTCGAGAGTAGTACTGTGTACCATCTTGCGCGCAGGATTGCCCCTACATGATGGATTGCTCCAGTATCTGGATGAGGCAGACAATGCATTTATAGCTGCATTTCGCAAAAATCATAAGGACGGCACCTTTGAGATCAATCTGGAATACATCACTTGTCCTAATCTCACGGGGGCTACGCTGATACTTACTGACCCTATGCTGGCTACTGGTGCGTCCATCGAAAAGGCACTGGAAGCTCTGGCTGAGTTTGGTAAATATGCCCAACTGCACATTGTATCTATCATCGCTTCCTCAGACGGACTCAGGCATGTCCAAAGGCTATATCCCAAAGCACATATCTGGATGGTCGCCGAAGATGACGAGCTCACTGCCAAATCTTACATCGTCCCTGGTCTGGGTGATGCCGGTGATCTGGCATTTGGTAAAAAACTGCAGGAATAAACATCCGGAGATATGGCACTCAAGATCAAATGGAATTC
>JBATLS010000273.1:0-2447 GCA_049289435.1 Saprospiraceae bacterium
ATTAAAGGGCTTCAGAAAAGGGATGACCCCCATTTCTGTCATTAAGAAGATGTATGGCAAAGCCATCTTGTCAGATGTGATCAATGAAACACTGCAGGATAAATTGTTTGGATACCTCGATGAGCAAAAAATTAATTACTTGGGTCAACCTATGCCAAATAGAGATGAGAATCTGGTATTTGATCTTGATGTCAACCAAGCCAAAGATTACAATTTTAGCTTTGATCTTGGGCTAGCTCCTGAGGTTGTGGTCAAAGGCGCATCAGCATCTGATGAGTACAGTTATTATGATGTGACCATAGATGAGAAAACTATAGATGATGAAATAGCTGCCAATCGTCGCAGGTATGGCAAAAGAGTAGAAGCTACAGATACCATTCAAAAAATGGACATGGTCAAATTGGAAGCGGAAGAGTTGGACGGGGCCGCAGTCAAAGACGGTGGCTGGGAGACTGAGTTTTCTGTGTTGGTAGATGTGATTCACGACCCAAAAGTCAAAGAAGAAATTCAAACCTTAAAACTGGGAGATACCATCACCTTCGACATATATCAGCTGGAAGATAAAGATGCTGCTCATATCAATAAGTACATCCTCAAGAAACCTGAGGATAGTGAGCAGGAAATTGGCAATATGTTTGCTGCAAAAATCATAGAAGTGTCCCGCATAGAGCCTGCAGAATTTAACGATGAGTTTTTTGAAGTTTTTGGGTCAGATGATGTGACAGACGAAGCATCCCTGCGTGAATTCATCAAAAATGACATTAAGAAATACTATGACCAACAAGCCGACCAATTTATGTCTCGGGACATCATGGACAGACTTATGGAAATTAATCAGGTCGATCTTCCAGTTGATTTTCTTAAACGATACATTAAAGAAAACAACCAAAATGTCACTGAAGAGGTCGTCGAGCAGGAATTTGATGATTTTGCAAAAAACTTGAGATGGTCACTTAAAAAATCTGCGCTAGCCAAAACACATGATATCACCGTCAATGATGAGGACATAAGAAATCACTTTACTAATTCTGTATTATCATACATGAGATCATATGGCAATATGGACTATTCTTTTATCACTCAGACAGTAGATCGACTGATGAAAGATAAAGAACAAGTCAATAAAGCTTATGAAGAAGTGCTTGCTGATCGTATATTTTCTGCCATTGGCAATACTGTGCAAAAGAATAAAGTATCTATTTCCATAGAAGACTTTGCCATTAAAGTGAAGGCATTGAACGAGAAGGCAAAGATTTCTAATGAGTAATATGGTGAGTCTCTGAGATTTATATTTTGGAATCATATCCTTGAGCCACTTACCTCAAGTTGATCACATTGGCCTTATCCACACATTAATCATGATGTGGGGTGACTTTGATGCAATATTGTAAACATAGTATTCCTATAAGTCCTTGATTTCAAGTCAATAATAAACTAATTTTGATTTGTAGCTATCTAGCGAATAACATTTTTTAATATGAGTTGTTAATATTATCTGTCGGAGGGTAAGATGCTTTCTGCTTTTTAAAGTAATATTAATAAAAACAAATAGTTGAATGTTTTCACAAGATGAATTTAAGAAATATGCTGTTGGACACCTTGGGATGAGCAGTATGCATTTAGATAAGTACACGGGTACATCAGTGCCTGATATCAATGGATTTACCCCTCAAGTGATCGAAGAGCGTCAGATGAATGTCGTAGGAATGGACGTTTTTTCCAGACTGATGATGGACCGGATCATATTTATGGGAGTGCCTGTCAGCGATTATGTTGCCAATGTCATACAAGCACAGTTACTTTTTTTGGAATCAACAGATCCCAAAAGAGATATCCAGATGTTTATCAACAGCCCGGGTGGCTCTGTGATAGCAGGTATGGGCATCTATGATACTATGCAATACGTCTCTCCCGATGTGGCGACTATATGTACTGGTCTGGCAGCATCAATGGGTGCAGTACTCCTCAGTGCAGGCAATAAAGGCAAAAGAACCTGTCTCCCGCATGCACGTGTGATGATACACCAACCATCAGGTGGCATGCAAGGTCAATTTACAGACATGGAGATTTCTTACAAACTCATCAAGCAGTTGAGAAATGAACTCTATGAGATCATGGCAGTACATACTGGCAAAACTTTTGAAGATATAGAAAAGGACAGCGACCGAGACAACTGGATGACTGCTAATGAAGCAAAAGAATATGGCTTGGTAGATGAAGTCCTTGACAGAGCAAAAAACGCAAAAAAAGCGTGATATTAAACCTAAATAATTAAATATGGCCAAGTATAAAGAAAATATCAAGTGTTCTTTCTGTGGCAAAGACAAAAGAGATGCTCTGATGCTAATAGCCGGGATAGATGGACATATTTGTGAGACTTGTGTAGAGCAAGCTTATGATATCATCGGTGATGAGCTCAAAACCCCCAAGAAAGGTAAGGGTAAGAG
>JBATLS010000274.1:0-1921 GCA_049289435.1 Saprospiraceae bacterium
TACAGCACCATCCAATCTGATGGATACGTGGACAGGGCTACCGCAGATCTCAACTCAATGTTTTTTTCGGCAGCGAGAGTGACCGCTAAATCTTCATTAAGACTAAATATCATCAGCGGAAAAGAAAGGACATATCAGGCATGGTATGGTGTGCCCCAAGCTAAAATAGACAGAAATTCTGATGATTTATTACAACATTATTACAACAATCTAGGCAGCATATACAAATCAGAATCAGACTCTGTCAATTTGTTTAATTCGGGTCGCACATACAATTACTATACCTATCCTGACCAGATAGATGATTATCGTCAGACGCATTTGCAATTGATCCATGCATTAGCCATACACCCTAGGTGGAATGTAAAATCGACCCTATTTTATACCAAAGGCAGGGGCTTTTTTGAAGAATTTAAATATAGTGACAAGTTGGAAAATTATGGATTGGCATCTGTCACAGACGATGCGGGTATGACTCAGTCCAGATCCAATATCGTGAGAAGAAGATGGCTGGACAATGACCTTTTGGGGCTATTGATAGATGCTGAGTATGATATCTATCACCAATGGCAACTTCAAGCTGGCTTGGCAATCAACCAATATATCGGTGATCATTTTGGTCAGGTATTGAGATCTTCTGTGTTGATTGCTGATTTTGACAAAGCAAGAAAATATTACAAAAATAGAGGAAATAAAACGGATCGTTCCGGGTATTTTAGAACCATTTATCAACCGAGCCAACAACTAAGTATCCACAGTGATATGCAAGTAAGACATGTCGGATATGTTTTAGACGGTATGGACAATGATTTGAGAATGGTTAGTGCAGATGAAAATTTTTTATTTTTTAATCCAAAATTTGGCGCCAACTATTCCTGGACTCAAGGTCAACAATTGTATTTATCATGGGCTGTGGCTAATAAGGAACCTTCCAGAGGCGATTTTATAGACAATACATTTTCGACATCCCCCCAGTCTGAACATCTGCAAAACTGGGAGCTTGGATACAGGGCTCAAAAAGGACTTACGACGATCGAATTATCTGGGTATTATATGAATTATAGAAACCAGTTAGTATTGACTGGGGAGGTCAATGATGTAGGCGCACCTATCAGGGTCAATGTACCCAAAAGTTATAGATTAGGATTGGAAAGTACCTTATCCCATCAGTTTCACCACAGGTGGGCATTATCTGCGAATGCAGCATTAAGTGGCAACAAAATTTCATCATTTGAAGAGGTGATCGCAGACTATTCGGTAGATTTTGAAAGAGTAATCATCGATCATAAAAACACGAATATATCATTTTCACCTACTTTTATTGGGGCTATTCAACTACTTTACAAGCCAATGAAAGGGTTAGATGTAGAATTATCATCCAAATTTGTAAGTAAACAATATTTAGATAATACGGAGAATTCTGATAGGTCACTACCTGCTTATCACTATCAAAACTTGCGCTTGCAATATACGTTAGATTCCAAATACTGGAGAGAATTGCGCATCATATGCATGGTCAATAATCTGCTCAACCGACAGTATGCAAGCAATGGTTATACTTATAGTTATATATTCAATGATCTCATTACTGAAAATTTTCTATATCCTCAAGCGGGAAGGCATTGGATGATAGGGATCAATGCAGGGTTTTGATGAGAAGTTTTTATATATTGTCACTTTATTTTAGAGAATGAGAAATGAGCCTTCCTTGGGTTTGATATATGATAAAAATCTCACCAAACGATGTATTGTGGTGTTGTCTGCAGTCTTATTGAGTTCGCTCAAACTTACCGGACAAGAACAGGACACCTTGATACTACATACCATGGATGAGGTGGTGCTCAATGATATGAAGACAACAAAAGTCCTTCCATGGACATATCAGCGAGATACTACCCAAGCTATAGACACTTACCAATCC
>JBATLS010000275.1:0-2302 GCA_049289435.1 Saprospiraceae bacterium
TCCTGTCAATGTGATGGTTTGGCCATTTTCTGCTGTTACTTCTTGATTTTGACCATTTAATATGGACGCAGTAGGTGTAGAAACGCTGCCTAATTTTTCAAATTTAACTTCATCTATCCAAAAGGTATAACCTCTTTCATTTTCAGGGCCTTCTGCATAATAAAGCATGCCACGCTCTATCTTTAGTTTGGATGGATCAGGAATAGGTAAAATATATTTTTTCCAATTGGTGTTTATCTTTAGTGCTGATACTGAGACATTATATTTATTTTCACCCAAATCATTGCCAAATCCTATGACGTCGATACTGGCTGGCTGTGATGCTTTGGCCCAAAAAGTGAGCACATTGTATCCTGACAGATCTCGACCTACTCCTGTGAAAAAAACACCTCCTGCATATGACCCCTTAGGATCGTTGATATCTGGGACAGCAAATTTCATAGCAGCAGCAGAATTGTTGTAAGTAGTATTTTTATCCACATCAAATGCAGTAGGTACCGAGCCTCCAAAAGCGGCGTAATTAAGCCCACTACTAAAACCATCTATAAATACAGCGGGATTGGTGGAGTACGATGGTGAATCCAATCCTGTTACATCACGTTCGCAGCTTGAGGCTATTGATACCAGTACTATAGCAAGTAAATAAAGTTTTATGATTTTAAAAATATTGGTGTTCATGTGTATAATTTTTGTATTTCTTATTGATTGTTCCTTCAAAGAAGAATTACTTTTTACTAACTCCTACTTCGACGGACGATTCGTTTTATAAATTATTGATATTGATGTGGACGTAGGTTCTGACCTCCCATTCATTGCCATTGTCAAACCCTATGGCATTGGGATCAGGCACCAGATTGCCTCCTGCGTCCAGGACTTTTATCGGCGCATATCGTGGAGAAAATTTATCCAAGGTTCTGAAAGTAGTTCGAATGCCAATTTTACTATTTGGAAGATCAAACCAATCTTGTTTGCCAGTGGTGGTGGAAATATCAGCCATAATCTGCATAGGGAAAGTCAGGTTAAAATCTCTGTGATAGTCAAAAGGGCCCCAGTCATTGAATTTAATAAATGAATTGAGTTTCACTTTTTTATAAATCATTCTCATGTCCATACCATATCGTTGTATGGCTCTGGCATCGCTACCATTGGCTTGGGCTTCGCCAGCATATATATTGGCGATAAAGCCAAAGTCCGGATTGATCTTGGATACCAACCTGGTGTGCACCTCCCACAAGTCTCGTGCTGGAGCAGCACCCGGAAATGCAAATGTCGTCCGACCATCTGGAAAGATACCAATAGCCGCATCCATAGTAGTAGGAAGGTGTCTGAATACTAGACCTGCACTAAGGGCAAATTTGGAATCTTCGCTTCTATCATTGTCCCATTGATACATCCATGTGCCTGGTGTAGGGTCATAGGTAAGAAGTATCTCACCGGCAACAGTTTCTCTATTGGATCTGACTACAAATGGATCTTCAAGAATATTCCTTGGTCTTCCTGGTGCTGTCACACTATTTGGCAATGGACCTTCGATGGGCTTTTGCCATAAGAAGTTAGGTGCTATCTGAAAGTGGCCTGCAGTGACGGTAAATCCAGATAAGAAGTTGTATTGATTGCCGCTTCCACTATCCTTGAGTCTCCATCCTGTATATGTCTGTGTGTAGTCTGCTCCCCCATTGGCTACGAGGCCCATTACCGCAGATTGAGCGTACCAGTTTATCATTCCACTGGCATAGGTCAATTTGATTTTACCTCCCCAGTTGTCATCAGATGTTATCTTGTCTTGATATACATTATAGTCACCCTCTACGCCTCTTACCAATTGGAACACCCGATCATTCAATGGTTGTCCACCCCAGATACCACCGATGTCTATCCCTAATTTACCAATTTTTCGACTCGCATGGAGGGTCAATCTCCTGGTTTTAGGTTGTGGGATGGCAAAGGAACTCTCCGTCAGTCCCAGTTGTTCAAGGTCTTCATGAAAAATACCCGTCAACTTAAATTTTGCCACTTCTTTACTATACTTCAGCAAAATGGCTGGGTTAGCCCCCCACCACAATTGCGGTCCGAATGCGACTTTCAAACCTTTAAGTTGTTTTTTACCTTCCACTTCAAAGCCAAATGGAGCAATACCATTATAAATATCAATATTGGGACCATAATTTGCTTCTGGATAAAGTCCAAAAAAATCACCTTCATATCCCCAGTGGTAATGGCCTGTCCTATAGAAACCATTTAGACTAAACATGCTATGATCCCACTGATAACTGGCGCGATATACTTGAAACCTATTTATGGA
>JBATLS010000276.1:0-1537 GCA_049289435.1 Saprospiraceae bacterium
CACTTAAACAAAATTAACATGTCGAAATTAAAATTTAATGAAATGTTTGATCAAGATCCAACAGATTTGGACTTCGAATCACTCAACATCACCAATGGTCTTAGCAACAAGCCTGATCAAAATCAACAACCTTTGATCCTACCATCAGAGGAAACCAGTGTAGTGGTCGAACAAGTACACGACCAGATCAAAAAACTAGATCACACACAAGAAATCTCCATCGAAATGGAAGGAATGTATCAGGATAAAATCCAAAAGACCTGGTCACTATTGGATCGATGGAGCGATCGCGCTATGTACGAGAGAGTACAAAAAGTCAAAGGTGAGATGTTCGAGCTGACAGCGAAGCAACGTCTTACACTTTATGACCTATTGTTGCAATCTCGTATTCAACAGACCAAAGAGAAGTATGACTCTGCACTCAAATGTATCAAAGCTCATTACCGCCGCCACGTGGCAACATTTGTAATGCATCAGATGGAAAGCCTCGCCGAAGAGATCAAAGGTTACCAGTTTAGATTTCTTGAGTTGCAAAAAAGCAAATATCAGTATGCTGAAGGTGTAAAGCATATACCATCTCTCCATGACAGGTATATGAAGAGTCTGTTTCTACAGGAAGAGAGGTATCTTATGTTTTTGGATAAACTGATGATGAAATTTGATAGCGTAGTGTCAGAAGAGTTGTCCATCTACAATCAAAGGTAGTGAAGATATGGAGTGGGGAAAGTCTAAGAAGTTTCCCCACTCTAATCACAGAGATAAATATAAGTGTCAATATTTATTCACACTTAATTATCAATGTTATGAAACAATTTTCTTCAATCACAAAATTTTTTATCAAAACAGGTGGATATGATCCTGTAGCTGCCTCACAATGTACATCTGACGAAAACATCAGAATGGAGCAAAGAGGTTCTTTGGTATTCGTACCTACATTTATTGCATTCTTAGGGATGTGTACTTCGGTTTGGGCCGTAAGTCATAATTTAGTTTTGGCACTGATCGTGGGGACTTTGTGGGCAATGATCGTATTTAAAATTGATGTGGCTTTAATGTCAGGAACTGCTTCTTTGCTTTCTTTTACAGGAATAGGGAGAATGCTCTTTGCCTTAACAGCTTCGTTCATAGTGGCAGAATGTATGATTATGGTGGTGTTTCAGGATACTATTCAAGAGAAAGATCAGGCCATTGTACAGTCATATTTGGACAAATCTACAGCACACTTCGATTCTCTATTAACTTTAGAATCTAATAAATTAGGAATTTCAAAACATGATCGGGATGACAAATTTAGGATTTTTCGAGAAGAGATCGATGGCTCTGGAGGAAGTCGCAAGAAGGGGTGGGATAAGATCGGTAATGCCAAATATAGTAATTATGTAAGCGCTGCAAAAGCGTATAGTGCAGATTCTATTACTTATCTAATAAATTATACCGCTCTTGAAGAAAGGAAAGCAAAGGAAATAAATGAGTTTAAGGCAGCCCGTGCCAATGACATAGCTGGCAAGCTTAAGACGCTAAGTGAGATAGATAACCC
>JBATLS010000277.1:0-8858 GCA_049289435.1 Saprospiraceae bacterium
ACCACATTTAATTAAGTTCTTTATCTGGACAGAGCACTAGTGCTCTGTCCAGATAATAAGTTAAATTACTATGAATGATAAAACTCCCAAATTAGGTGATTTTTTATTTCAATTAGCTATTTAGAAATTTACTATCATCAGGAATAATATCCTCTGATCTTCTTAATTCTCATCATCAATACACCTTTGATCGCTTCTGAGACGATGTTGGCATGCATCTTGGAGTTGCCTTTGACCCGATCAATAAATGTAATGGGGATTTCTTTTAAAATAAAACCCTTCGTATAGGCATAAAATTTCATTTCTATTTGAAAAGCATACCCGACAAATTTGATTTTACTTAAATCCAGTGTTTCGAGTACTTTTCTTCTATAGCAGATAAATCCTGCAGTAGGATCTTGTATAGGAAGCCAGGTGATCATTTTTACATATAGTGAGGCTCCATAGGAGAGGATGAGTCTATCTTTTGACCAATTTTTTATATTTCCACCTTTTACATAGCGACTTCCTATAGCCATATCAGCACCATCCACACAACTCTGCAGTAATCTGGGCAAATCATTTGGGTCGTGACTAAAGTCAGCGTCCATCTCGAAGATATAATCAAATTTATGTGCCACACCATATTGAAAACCAGCGATATATGCGGTACCTAAACCAAGTTTTCCCGATCTTTGTATGAGGTGAATTCTGTCTTCTTTTTCTTGTAATACTTTGACCAGGTCACCTGTACTGTCAGGAGAATTGTCGTCCACAATCAATACATTAAACTGACTGCCTTGGCTTAATACAGCGTCTATGATTGAATGTATGTTTTCAATTTCGTTGTAAGTGGGGATGATGACCAGACATGACTCCAAGGCAATATGAAATGAATATGAATGAATACAACGTAAAAAAATAAGTTTTTAGCGTCATTTTTTTGTAAATCAGGGCAAATATTAAAAAAAAATAATCAATTATAATTAAAGTAAATTAAATTGCAAAAATTTTATATTTTAATCGTTTGATATTGAACGTATTAAAATTAATATTTTTCGCAATTTAATTTCTTTTGACTATAAAATCAATTATTGGAATTACTTATCTAAAATTTTGTTGGATGGACTTCACTCATCATAGCCAATACTGCGTCAAATACATCATCGGCATTGGGTTTGGTAAAATAATCTCCATCAGATCCGAAAGGTGTCCGATGTGCGGCGGCAGTGATTGTCCTTGGCTTAGAATCCAGATATTTGTACCCATTCCACTTCTCGAGGACTTCTTGCATCATATATGCAGTAGCACCTCCTGGGATATCTTCATCTAAAAATATGATTCTATTCGTTTTTTTGAGCGAAGCTACGATGACTCCTTCGAGATCAAAAGGCATTAGGGTCTGGACGTCAATGAGTTCGACAGATATACCAAAACCATTGAGCAGCTCTATTCCTTTTTGTGCTTCTCGTACGCAAGATCCGTAAGTCACTATGGTAATGTCGATCCCTTCCTGCAAGATTTCAGGTTTGCCAAGAGGTACAGTAAACTCTAACAGATTGGTAGGCACTTTTTCTTTTAATCTATACCCATTCAGACATTCTACGATGATGCCGGGATCATCTGACTTGAGCAAAGTATTATAAAATCCTATGGCTTGCACCATATTGCGAGGGACGCACAGATATATGCCTTGCAACGAAGTAATGATCAACCCCATGGGAGATCCGGCATGCCAAATTCCTTCCAGCCTATGACCTCTGGTACGAATGATGGCTGGTGCTCTTTGAATTCCATTGGATCTATATCTAAGGGTGGCAAGGTCATCGGTCAACAATGAAAGCGAATAAACCAAATAATCAAGATATTGGATTTCGGCGATGGGTCGAAGGCCCCTCATGGAGCAACCCATAGCCTGACCCATGATCGTCCATTCTCTGATACCTGTGTCAAATACCCTGTCTTTGCCATGCTTATTCTGCAGACCTGCAAATCCTTGATTTACGTCACCAATCTGACCAACATCTTCCCCAAAAGCGATGATATTGGGTTTGTATTCCAGAAGCTGGTCAAAATAAGTGTTCAATATTTTGTACCCGCTCATTTCTTGGGGCTCGAGTCCGTACTCAACAGGATGACCTGGCACATTGATGGCAGCATATTTTGTGTCGCTATGCAGGTGGGTATGATATTTTTTATGACCCAACAGTTTGGTTTCAGCAATATATGCTTCCAATGCATCATGTTTTCCCTGACCAAATCTCATCCATTGAATTTGAAGCTTTCGGGCATTGGATAATATTTCGGACATTGCCGGGTAAGGGATGGAGTTCAGGTCTTTTTCTAAATGTCTGATAGCCTCAGTTTTTACATGATCTGGCAGACTTTGATAGATACCTTTTACCGTATCAGTATGAATTTTTACATCATTATTATAGGTATTCCATACATGTTCTTTTGCTTTCTTTGCAAAATCCACTGCTTTGGACCTTAAGATGTCAATTTCATCTTGTGTAGCGATATGGTTTTCCAATATCCATTGAGTCATTTTTATGATACAATCATTGTCTTTTTCCCATTGTAGCCTTTGAGGCGATTTGTATCTCTCGTGTGACCCACTGGTAGAGTGGCCTTGAGGTTGGGTCAACTCTTTGACATGAATGATCGCTGGCCTATGTTCTTTTCGTACCTTGTCAGAAACCTTATCAAACACAGCGCAAAGTTCAGGGTAATCCCAGCCTTTGACTGTATATATCAGGATGCCGTTATCATCTCCTTCTTGCATAAATCCTTCCAGAGCTTTTGAGATAGATCCCTTTACAGTTTGCATCTCTACAGGGACGCTGATCCCGTATCCATCATCCCAAACCGCAACAATCATCGGTACTTTCATGACTGCAGCGGCATTGATGGTTTCCCAAAATACCCCTTCCGAAGTCGAACTGTCGCCTATAGTAATAAAGCAAACTTCATTGCCGTCATTAGAAAATTTCTGATGAGAAGGTATGTCCAGATTTCGATACATCTTTGATGCCATGGCTAATCCAAATCCCCTGGCCATCTGACCTGCGGTGCATGAGATATCAGAAGCTACATTATATCGATCGGTTTGGGTCAACCATTCTCCATCATCATCCATCATCGGTGTGGCAAAATGGCTGTTCATTTGCCTTCCACCCGAAAATGGGTCATTGTCCGTATCTGCATAAAGCTGAAAAAAATATTCATCAAGGGTAGATAAACCCCTAGCAAACATGAAGGTCTGATCTCTGTAATATCCTGATCTCCAGTCCCCTTTTTTGAATGCCCTCGCCATAGCGACCTGCGGCAGTTCTTTTCCATCACCAAATATACCAAATTTAGCTCTGCCATTCAAGACTTCTTTTCTGCCTATCAAACTTGCTTCACGACTGATAAGGCAGATCCACAGATCATGTAGTACATCGCTTTTGTACCCATCAAGATCTTGATCAAGAGTGGTGGTGATTTCCAGAGGTTCTCTTTCGAATAGGAGCATATCGAAAATTTGGTTGGTAAGGTTAGTGAAATTTAAGCAATGCAAATATACATTAAAATTTGCAAATTGTCATAAAATATTATTTGGTTTATTATTTATTTTATCGATTATTTCCAATTAAATATCTGTTTTAACTTCTTTTTTTAGAATAAATACCATTTGTATTGAATTGTTGGCTCGTCTCCTTATTGGAAGAGTTGTTTTTTTTTTGCTTGGTTTTTTAAAGATTTGATGTTGTATTTTTTTAAACTTTTTTCCTGATGTAGTCGTACAATTATTTTGCTCGGACGCTAATAACCATATACATTCACTCAAAAAGATAAGTGCTGATCAAAATCCATACCATTGAGACTATTCCTAAAGGTTTATTTTTGCCACTAAGGAGCAAAAACACTAAAAATCTCAAAGAATAAATAATTGTAAATATTTGATATTCACACTTTTGTGAAACTTTTAAAATTAAAGACTTGGTGCTATTTCTTTATTTTTGCTTTTTCAGAGTGGTCTCCCCATTTATATATCTGAATTTTTTATACATTTGACTTTGATCAAACAATTAAAGGGGAAACGATGAATTATGCGCTTTTGATGTCAGTACTAGCAGGTATAACATTGCTGTTGGTGCTCATACTCCGGATGAAGATTCCTGCTTTTGTGGCACTGCTGATCGCCAGTATCGTTACAGGTTTGTTGGCAGGTATGGCCCCTTCTCTGATCATGGATACCGTCAAAAATGGTATGGCTTCCACTCTCGGATTTGTGGCTACGGTGGTTGGCCTTGGAGCTATCTTTGGTGGTATTTTGGAGCACACAGGTGGGGCAAAAGTATTGTCATCATGGATATTGTCCCTGACTGGGGAGAAGCGTGCTCCGCTTGCACTGATGTTGACTGGGTTTTTAGTGTCGATACCTGTTTTTTTTGATGTTGGATTTATCATTTTATTTCCCGTCATAGCTGCATTACATCATAAGACCGGAAAATCTATCACCCATTATGCAGTTCCCCTTTTGGCTGGGTTGGCGGTGACTCATGCATTTATACCTCCGACACCTGGCCCACTTGCGGTGGCTGAGATCATAGGAGCACCATTAGGATGGATCGTATTGGTTGGAGCCATAGTGGGTATTCCTACGGCCTATGTCAGTGGCGTGCTTTATGGAAAATATCTTGGGGACAGACTACAGATAAATGTGTCTTACATGGATATGGAGGCTGAAGCAGGTGTACCTCATAATTCGATACGCCTGGTGTTGCCTATCATGGTGCTGCCTGTAGTGTTGATTGTCTTTAATACACTCTTTGACAATGGTTGGCTCTCGACTGGTCATGCAGGGATCAATGAGTTGCTCGTCATGATCTGCCATCCGTTTTCTGCATTGATCATTGCCAACTTGCTGGCTTGGTACATATTGGGGAAAGGTGCAGGATTGACTACTCAACAGCTGACCAATATCTCTACCAGATCTATGTATCCGGCAGGTGTCATTATATTAGTGACTGGTGCAGGAGGCGTGTTCAAGCAGGTACTTATAGACACCAATGCTGGTACGATGATAGCAACTGCCATGCAAAATGCCGGGATAGGCATTATCTTATTTGCTTTTTTGGCTTCAGCAATCATTAGAATATTGCAGGGATCTGCAACAGTTGCTATGATCACTGGAGCTGGTCTGGTAGCTCCTTTGTTATCATCTTATACTTTGTCAGACATTCAGTTGGCAACCATTGTCATCAGCATTGCTTCAGGAGCGACGATGGCATCACATCTGAATGATAGTGGATTTTGGCTGGTCAAAGAATTTTTGGGTGTCTCAGAGAAAGACGGTATGCGCATCTGGACGGTAGCTTCCAGTATATTAGGGATCACTGGTTTCGTTTTGTCATCCCTGATATTTTACTTTTTTTAATTGAGACTAGACTGAAAAGTTTATTTTTGCCGCAAAGGCACAAAAAACTAAAATTCAAAAAGAATAAGTAAATGTAAATATTTGATATTCAATCTTTTGTGAATCTTTTAGTCTTATAGACTTTGTGGCATTTCTTTATTTTTGCCATTTCGGGGTGGACTCTAAATTCTATTTTGTCATATTATAATAATAGCATAACCAAGTAATCTTAATGAATAAAATACCTGTACACATTATCACCGGCTTTTTGGGATCTGGCAAGACTACATTTCTCAATCACCTCATTCGATCCAATGCAGAAAGTAGGGTGATGGTCATTGAAAATGAAGTCGGACAGGTGAATATAGATAGTACGCTGATCAATCCATCAGCATCAGGGATTAAAGAGATGACTGCCGGATGTATTTGTTGTAGTCTCAATGAAGAACTATATGATTTCCTGTATGAATTGACACATATTAGAACCACTTTTGATGTATTGATCATAGAAACTACCGGAATTGCTGATCCTGGACCAGTGTTAGAAACATTTAGAACGGGTGCTTTTATGCTGGCCAATTATCAGGTTCAAAATGTCATATGTGTGACAGATATCCAGAATATTTCAAAAAGTCTATCAGTAAGCGATGAAGCGAGAAGACAGATATTTTATGCAGATACTATTTTACTAAACAAAATAGATCTTGCTACCAAGGAAGAAATAGCTAATATCACATCAGTCATTCTGGACATACATCCTGGTGTCCAAATTTATCATGGACAAAAAAATGATTATCCACGATTTGACATCAATGAACCATTAATATCAAGATCAGATAAAATGGCAAAACTCGAATCTTCATTTGATACTTTGTCGGAAAAAAGCCATCACGGCATGATCACTTTTTCGTTGCGATATGACCAACCGTTTGATATTAAGCACCTTAAGCATACTTTGATGATATTACTCAGCACACATAAGGAAGAAATCTTTCGTATCAAAGCGATTATAGATGTAGCTGATGTGGACCATCGGGTCATACTACAGTCAGTATATCAAACTTTTAGTACAGAAGAAGGGAGCAAGTGGATTGAAAAAGTAAAAAGACGTAGTATATTTGTGTTCATAGGTCGAAATTTAGATAAAACCGGCATTGAAAAACTGGTCGGACAATGTATGGTTCAAGATTGATGAGATATATTATTAAAAATAAGATTCAAAAAATATTAAAATTTTAACGATGAGATTTCTCCAAATTATCATAATTACATTAGTCATTTGTATTGATCTTTCTGCCCAATCCCTTCGATTGGAAGACATCATGAAAGGCAATGAATTCATTGGTCAACAACCTGACAACCATCGATGGACGTATGATGGTAGCATGGTTTTTTTTGATTGGAATCCCAATGATGAGCAGGGCTCGAGTAAGTACTATTGGAAGGACGGGATGTTGAAGCCAGAATTAGCGACCCTTGAGATGCAACGCATGTTTGATGTTCCTTTTATGGCTAATCATTAGGGGGAGGATATTTATTATACTAAGAATGGTCATGTCTGGGCACACAATAAAAAAACTAAACTTTCCCGAAAGGTTTTATTTACCAATCAATACATTTCAGATTTTACTCCTGGGGCAGACCCAGATACATACTTTTTTCAGCAAGGTGACAATGTGTTTAAGTTCAATGTCAAAGATGTTGCTATAGTACAATTGACCAATTTTAAAAGCGGTACAGTAGAGGGTAATAAAGAATCTGATAAAAAGTCCAAAGAAACATACCTGACGAAGCAACAATCAGAACTTTTCGAATACATACGAGATCGGCAAGACCGAAAAGATTGGTCAGACAAAAGAGCGGAAGAAAGGAAAGATTTTTTCCCTAAAGAGTATTACTACGGAACAAAGATGATTAACAATCAGGCTGCCTGCCCGGATGGAAGTTTTGTTACATTTGTTTCGTCTGATTTCCCCAAAAATGTGCCTACAAAGGTAGAACATCACATCAATGCTGATGGATTTACCAACAATGTGTCCGCAAGATCCAAAGTGTCTGTAAAAAATCTGGGTGAGAATAAGTTAGGGATATACCATGTAGCAAAAGATACTTTCTTTTTTATTGATCCATCAGCACTATCAGGCATCAAAAATCAACCTGAATACTACAAAGAATACCCTTCATTGGTAGAGAAAGAACCTCAGCCCAAAGCGGTACAATTTGGGCAGCCGGTATTCAACAAGCAAGGTACCATAGCCATCGTAGAGGTGCGAAGCCAGGACAACAAAGATAGGTGGATAGTCAGGATGCTCCCTGAGACTGGAGCAATTATCGAACTGAATCATCAGCATGATACTGCCTGGATCAATGGCCCAGGGATAGGGTATGGATTTGGCGTCTTAGGTTTTTTGCAAGATGATGAGACGATTTACTTTCAGTCTGAAGTCACAGGATATTCACATCTCTATACACTTAATGTGACCACTGGTGCGAAATCTGCATTGACTAGTGGGAAGTGGGAAGTTCGTGGAGTGAAATTGTCCAATGATGGAAAGACTTTTTTCTTACATACCAATACAAGACATCCGGGCAACAGAGAATTTTATACACTAGACATCGCTTCCCGGCAGATGACAGGTATTCTTGTTGGTGATGGTGCTCATGAAGTAGTCTTATCACCTGATGAAAAAAGTCTTTTGGTGCGATATTCATACAAAAACAAACCTTGGGATCTATATATCGCTGAAAACAAGACAAATACTATCATTCGACCCATCACCAAGTCCACCAAAGAAGCATTTGATAATTATCCATGGATCGCTCCCGAAGTGATCAACTTTAAAGCTAAGGACGGTCAAAATGTCTATGCCAGAATCTATCAGCCCAAAGCAAAAATCAAAAATGGCGCTGCTGTGATCTTCGTACATGGCGCAGGTTACCTCCAGAATGCTCATAATCACTGGAGTAGTTACATGCGGGAGTATATGTTTCACAACTTGCTTACTGACAAAGGATACACTGTGCTTGATATCGATTATAGAGGCAGCGATGGCTACGGACGAGATGTACGTACTGGAATCTATAGATATATGGGAGGGTTGGACCTGAGTGATCATATAGATGGTAAAAATCATCTGGTGTCAAAGTACAACATTGATCCTAAGAGAGTAGGGATGTATGGAGGTTCTTATGGCGGCTTCATCACGCTCATGGCATTGCTGACAGAACCAGGGACATTCAAAGCGGGAGCAGCACTTCGATCCGTCACCGATTGGGCCCATTACAATCATGGCTACACATCCAACATCTTAAATTTTCCAGAGACCGATTCCATAGCTTACAGGAGAAGCTCACCCATATATTTTGCGGAAAATCTCCAGGATAAGTTGGTCATGCTACACGGGATGGTAGATGACAATGTACAGTTTCAGGATGTGGTGCGACTATCACAGAGATTCATCGAGTTGGGTAAGAA